>CAZUSF010000010.1:0-16158 GCA_964623355.1 uncultured Thiobacillus sp.
CAGATCGTCTATGCCAATGCGACGTTTGCCAGCGGCACGCCGCGCAGCCAGGTGAATGCTTTTCTGGAGCATCTGCGGCAAAGCCTGGACGCGACCGAGAAAAGCTATGGCAGCGAGAGCAAGGTGATCCAGCAGTCGGTGTTTCGGGCTGGCGCGCTGGCCGGCGATCAGAATCCGCGCCAGGGCGATCAGTTCGGCTCGATCAGCGTCGAATTGACGCCATCCGAGGTGCGTTCGGTGCGCACCGAAGCCTTCATCAAGGATTGGCAGTCGCGCATCAAGGTGCCGGCCGGGATCGAGAACTTTGTTGTCGTGCCACGCAAACAAGGCCCGCCAGGCGGCGATCTGGTGGTGCGTCTGGCTGGCCAGGATGCGCATACGCTGAAGCTTGCCGCGCTCGATCTGCAAGCCAGCCTGCGCCAGATCACTGGCGTGTATGGCGTTGAGGACGACATGCCGTATGGCCGCGAGCAGCTGGTATTCAAGCTGACGCCGGCGGGTGAGGCGATGGGGCTGACGCTGGATGATCTGTCGCGCCAGTTGCGTGCCGGCCTCGACGGCAAGCTGGTGCAACTGTTTCAGGATGGCGCCGATGAAGTCGAGGTGCGCGTGCGTCTGCCGGCGGCAGAACGCGCCAGCCTGAATTTGCTGGATCGGATGACCGTGCGCACGCCTTCCGGCGATTGGGTGCCGCTGCCCAGCGTCGCCAGCTGGACGACGCGCCAGGGCTTCGAGGCGCTGCGCCACGCGGAGAGCCAGCTGGCGATCGAAGTGAATGGTTCGGTCGATAGCGCGCGCGGCAACAGCAATGAAATCCTCGCCGGCCTGACTGCCAGCACCATGCCGGCGCTGGAAGCAAAGTACGGCGTCAACTGGAGTTTCCAGGGTCGCGCGGCGGACCAGCGCGAGACCATGGCGGATATGAAAACCGGCCTGATCCTCGGCTTGAGCCTGATTTACATCGTCCTGGCCTGGGTGTTTGGCCATTACGGCTGGCCGATCATCATCATGCTGGCGATTCCATTCGGTCTGGTTGGCGCCATCAGCGGCCACTGGATCATGGGTATCGACCTGACCATCCTGTCGATGTTCGGCCTGTTCGGCTTGTCCGGCATCGTGGTCAACGACGCCATCGTGCTGGTCGAGTTCTACCGGCATCAACGCGAGAAGGGAATGCCGGTGAAGGAGGCGCTGATCAACGCCGCCTGTCTGCGCCTGCGCGCGATCCTGCTGACCTCGCTGACCACCATCGGCGGTCTTTCCACGTTGATGATGGAAACCTCGTTGCAGGCGCAGTTCCTGATCCCGATGGCCACTTCGATCACCTTCGGCCTGGCCTTCACCACAATTATTGCGTTGCTCTGGTTGCCCGCGATGTTGTCCTACTATGAGTCCGGCCATGTTCGCCTGATGCGTGCGCTGGGGCGGCCAGCGGTAAAGCCGGCGGTATAGGTTAGCCATGCGGAGTGTCCTGATCACGGGTTGTTCTTCCGGCATTGGCGCCACCGTCGCACGCGGTTTGAGCGAGCGCGGCTGGCGCGTGTTTGCCACGGCGCGCAAGCCGGAAGATGTCGAACGCTTGCAAGCCGAAGGCATGCAAAGCCTGCGGCTCGATCTGAATGATTCGGCTTCGATTCAGGCGGCAGTCGATGCCGTGCTGGCAGAAACCGGCGGCCAGCTCGATGCGCTGTTCAACAACGGCGGCTTCGGCCAGGTGGGGGCGGTGGAAGACCTGACCCGCGACGCTTTGCGCGAACAGTTCGAAACCAATCTGTTCGGCTGGGTTGAACTGACCAATCGCGTCATCCCGGTGATGCGCCGGCAGGGCCATGGCCGCATCGTGATGAACAGTTCGGTGCTGGGTTACTCGGCGTTTCCCTATCGCGGCGCCTATGTCGCGGTGAAGTTTGCGCTGGAAGGGCTGACCGATACCCTGCGGCATGAACTGCATGGTTCGGGTATCCATGTCGCACTGGTCGAACCCGGCCCGATTACTTCACGTTTCCGGGAAAACTGCGTGCCGCACTTCGAGAAACATATCGATTGGCGCAACAGCGTGCATCGCGCCCAATATGAATCCCAGATGGCGCGCCTTAATACCCCTGGCCCCGCCGCGCCGTTCACGCTGCCGGCGGAAGCGGTACTGGAAAAAGTGGTGCATGCACTGGAAAGCCGGTTCCCGCGTCCGCGTTACCCGGTCACCGTGCCGGCGGTTGCGTTCTGGTGGCTGAAACGTTTTCTGCCGGTGCGGGCGATGGATTGGGTGCTGATGCGCGCTTCCGGTGGCGGCAAGCGCTGAACTTCAGCAAACCGAAATGGTGTTCCCGGCGGCCGCTGCAGCCTGGGTCGAGTGCGCTAAACGTTGAGGTTGTCGGCTGCGCCGGGTTCCGCAAACCGATCCTTGATCGCCAGAATGTCCGGCAATCGCGTGCGGAACAGGTCGACCAGGCGTGGATCGAAATGCTTGCCCCGATTGGCGTCGATGTATTCCATGGAAGCGTCGACGCTCCAGGCTTTCTTGTACGGGCGCACCGAGGTGAGCGCGTCAAACACATCGGCCAGTGCGACGATGCGTCCGACGAGCGGGATGTCTTCCCCTGCCAGACCATGCGGATAACCGCTGCCATCCCATTTTTCGTGATGGCTCAGGGCGATGATGCGGGCCATGGAGAGCAATTCAGAATCGTCGCCGGACAGGATTTCGCCGCCGATGGTGGCGTGCGTTTTCATGATTTCCCACTCGTGCGGCTCGAACTTGCCGGGCTTGAGCAGGATCTGGTCGGGGATGCCGATCTTGCCGATGTCGTGCATCGGACTGGCGTTCAACAGCAGTTCGCAATCATCTGAACCCATGCCGGCCGCCTCGGCCAGCGCCACCGACATCTTGCTCATGCGCACGATGTGGAGGCCGGTTTCGTTGTCACGGAATTCCGCCGCCCGGCCGAGTCGCCGCACGATCTGCAGGCGGGTGTCGTAGAGTTCCCGCGTGCGTTCCTGTACTCGCTCTTCCAGCCACTGGTTCCGGCCGCGCATGGACTTGTGATAGAGCTGCACCTGCAGCAGGTTGCGCACCCGCGCCAGCAACTCGTCCACCGCGAAGGGCTTGGTGACGTAATCGTGGGCGCCGCCTTTCAGGGCGCGCACCCGGTGTTCCTGGTCATGCTGGGCGGTCAGGATGAGGATGGGGGGCAAGTCATCGCGCCCGAGCGCATGCAGTTGGCGCATGACCTCAAAACCGTCCAGGTGGGGCATGTTGAGGTCGAGGATGATCAGGTCAAACCCATGCTGTTGGAAAAGGTCCAGCACGGTACGCGGGTCGGTTGTGGAGAGCAGGTCGCGATAACCAAAGGTGCGCAGGGTCCGATCGAGCAGCTTCACGTTGGCCGGCTCGTCGTCCACCAACATGATTCTGGCAGCCAAGGCATCAGTGAGCCCGACTTGGGGCATCTGCAATTCCGTTATCCCCTCATTCATCTGATCGTCCTCTCGAGAAATCGGATTGATTCGGCTTTTCGGCAACAGTTGGTAAAGCCTTGCCGATGACATCGTCTATCACCCGCAACAGCTTGTCTACATCCAACGGCTTGGTCAGGTATTCGAGGAATCCCGCCGCCTTGCCGCGCGCCAGATCATTCGGCATCGCATTGGCGCTGATCGCCACCACCGGGATGTCGCGCGTCACCTCACTCTCGCGCAGACACTGCATGACGCCGTAACCATCCATGTCGGGCAGGTTTATATCCAGCAGAATCAGAGCGGGACGGTGCGTCGATGCCAGTTCCAGTCCCAGGCCAGGTGCGCTGGCGCTGAGCAAACGGATGTCATCACGTTGCGCCAGGATGCGTTCGATAAGGCGCATGTTGGCCGGGTTGTCTTCGATACACAGGATGTCCCACTGCCGCAGACAGACTTTCAGGTCGGTCGCAATGTCGGCATGGACGTCACCCCGGACGTCACCCCGCAACACGTGTGTCGTCCGGGTTTCCGCGTACTCGTGATGCAGGGCGATTGGAAGGCGGATCCAGAAAGTGCTGCCAATGCCGGGCGTGCTTTCGACGCCGATCTCGCCCTGCATCAGCTCCATCAAGCGCTTGCAAAGGGCCAGGCCGATACCGGTGCCCTCGATGGCTGCTTTGTCAGCATCCAGCCGCTCAAAGGCAACGAACAGGCGAGCCAGTTGCTCTGCGTTGAGGCCCGCACCGGTATCGGTAATGCGAATCTGGATGCTGTCGCCTTCGGCTAGGCAGGTGATGATTACCGCTCCACGCTTGCGGTTGTACTTGACGGCGTTGGACAGCAGATTGAGCAAAACCTGTTTCAGGCGGGTGTGGTCGGCCATGACGCTGTTGTCAGCGCAATCCGCCATTAACAGCCGCATACCGGACGCTTCGGCCAGCGGCTGCGCCAGGATCAGGCATTCCCGCATGATGGCCGCCAGGTTTACCGGCTCCAGATTGATCGTCAGCTTGCCCGACTCGATGCGCGCCAGATCCAGAATTTCGTTGATCAATTTCAGCAGGTGATGCCCGGCATGCAGGATCTCCTGCACGTTATCCGCCTGTTCCTTGTCTTTCAGCTCCAGCCCCAGCAGTTGGCCGAAACCAAGGATGGCATTCAGCGGCGTGCGTAGCTCGTGACTCATGCGCGAGAGGAACTCGGACTTGGCTTGATTGGCGCGCTCCGCTTCCAGCTTGGCGCCCAACAGTTCAACCGTGCGCAACTGAACCCGCTCTTCCAGTTGTTCATTCATGCGCTGCAATGCCGATTCCGCCTGCTTGCGCCGAATGAAACCGGCCAGGATATCGGCGATGGATAGAAGGAACTGCTCCTTCACCGTATCGCGCTCGAAGCCATGCGGCAGATAAAGCACCATCACACCGAGCACCTCGCCTTCCGAGATGAGCGGCAGGTTGTAATGTCCATGCTGCGTCATACCGGGATAACTGATCGCGTGAAGTTCATCCACACAACTGGAGAATTGCATCTCGCCGCTGGCGGCCGCGACGCCGCAGTGACACAGACCGAGCGGGACTCGGGCGCAGAGCGACATGATCTCTGGCGCAAGGTCGTGGGATGCCGCCATGCGCAAGGTCTGGCGGTCATCCTCCAGCAGCAGGATGCCACCTTTGGGTTTCAGAAGAAGCCAGGACACCGCCAGCAGCCGGCTGAGGCAATGTTCCAGGGTTTGCTCCAGCGAACCGCCCTTGACCACGACCTCCAGCATTTCACGCAAGACGGTTTGTTGCTCCCGATCCTGCAGAAGCAGGGCTTCCTGCGACTTGCGCTCGCTGATATCGACATGGGTGCCGGCCAAACGCAGCGGCTTGCCCGCGTCATCCCGTTCCAGATAACCGCGGGCAAGGATGTGCACCCAGTGGCCAACCTTGTGCAACATCCGGAATTCGATCTCGAAGTTATCTCGTTTGCCGGCGACATAGTCCTGGATCATCGCCATGGCTTGCAGGCCATCGTCCGGGTGCACCAAGCGCTGCCAGGTCGAGAGATCGGGTTCCAGCTCGTCTGCGTGGTAACCGAGCATGGCTTTCCAGCGCTGCGAGTAGAAGACCTGGTCGCTCCGCATGTCCCAATCCCAGAGGCCATCATTGGCGCCGCGCATGACTCTCTGGAAGCGCGCCTCGCTCTCGTGCAGCGCATCTCTAGCGATCAGGGCTTCCCCTTGGCGTTGCGCCAGGCTATCCAGCATGAAGTTGAACTGGCGGGCGAGATGGGCCGCCTCGTCAGTGCCGTCCAGCACGACTCGCCGTTCTGATTCGCCAGCCTGCACCGAGTCGGCCACTGCCTGGATGGAGGCAAGCCTGCGCGTCAGGCGGATGGCCATCAGACCGGCCAGGAGGGCGCCGATAAGGGTGGCGGCCAGTGCATAGAAAATACCATCACGCGTAGTCTTGGCCAGTTGCGCACTGGCCGCCTTCTGGCCGACGCCAATGCGGACCCAGCCGACATGCTTGCCGGCAAGTATGACCGGGCTGATGACATCGACCAGCGTCGACGATTGGCTAAAGAGGGTCAGTTCCAGTCGGGCTGGCAGATCGGTGACAAATTTGCCCCGATACTTCGCATCGGTATGGGCCAGGACGCCACCTCGCCTATCCAGCAGCATGGCGAAACGTAACTCGGGATAGCGTTTCTGCTCCTGAATGATTTCCTGCAGGCCGCTCACATCACGCGCTACCACCCAGCCAGCGGAAGCGGTGGCGATGCTCTGCGCCAGGGCCTTGGCATGACCGACCTGTTGCGTCAGCAGCATGTCCTGTTGCCGGCTGGTCTGGTGCCAGATAAATGACGTCAGGAACACCGCCTGAAACATTGCTACGCCAATGATGAGTTGACGGCGCAAGCTGCCGAACAGCAAGGTGCGCATCTTGCCGAGCATCATCATTGCTCCACCGATCGGACTTCGCGCTCGAAGCGTTCGATACGTTTGATGCGTTTGAGCACAGGTTTGCAGGAAGCGTCATTGGCCGCGTCGAAGTGCGCCTCCAGGCCGAGATGTTTAAGCAACATGTGCATCCCCCTGCGCGGGCAGGACGGGGGGCGAGATTGTGCCAATGACTGTATCCACCACCGCCAGCAGGCGTTCGACCTCGATCGGCTTGGTCAGGTAGTCCTTGAAACCCGCTGCCTTGCCGCGCGCCAGATCCTTCGGCATCGCGTTGGCGCTGATCGCCACCACCGGGATGTCACGCGTCACCTCACTCTCGCGCAGACACTGCATCACGGCGTAGCCATCCATGTCCGGCAGGTTGATGTCGAGCAGGATCAACGCTGGCCGCTGCGCCTGGGCCAATTCCAGCCCGAGACCTGGTGCCACGGCAGTGAGCAGGCGAATGTCTTGGCGGCGCGACAGGATGCGCTCGATCAAGCGCAGGTTTGCCGGGTTGTCCTCGATGCACAGAATGTCCCATTGCTTATGGCTGCCAGAGTTACCGATCTGATCTTCGGAAGCATTTCCGTTGGTGTCATACGGTTCATCTGTGTGCCCGTCGGCGAGTGGCAGGCGCACCCAGAAAGTGCTGCCCGATCCCGGCGTGCTCTCTACCCCGATCTCGCCGTGCATCAATTCGGTCAGCCGCTTGCTCAGGGCCAGGCCAATGCCGGTACCCTCGATGGCCGTGTTGTCGGCGTCCAGTCGCTCGAAGGCCACGAACAGGCGCGCCTGCTGCTCGGTGGTGAGGCCGGCGCCGGTATCGCTGATGCGAATCTGGATCGCATCGCCCTGACGCATGCAGACCAGGCTGAGTGTGCCCTGGGCGCGGTTGTACTTGATTGCGTTGGACAATAGATTGAGCAGCACCTGCTTGAGCCGAACGCGATCGGCCAGTACATACTCGCCGCAGTCCCGCCCGGCTTCGATGATGCGGATCCCACCTGCTTCCGCTTGCGGCCGCATCAGGGTCAGGCAGTCGGCAATCAGCGGCATCAGTGGCACCGGTTCCTGGCTGACGGTGAACTTGCCGGATTCGATGCGGGCCAGGTCGAGTACTTCGTTGATCAGATCGAGCAGATGTCCACCGGCTTGCCGAATCTCCTGCACGTTGTCGCGCTGGATTTCCGCCAGGGGATACTCAGGATCGCTTTGCAACAACTGTGAGAAGCCCAGGATGGCGTTCATCGGCGTGCGCAGTTCATGGCTCATGCGCGAGAGGAATTCCGATTTCGCCAAGTTGGCCCGTTCCGCTTCTTCCTTGGCCAGGAGCAGCTTGCGGTTGGTGGCGTTGATTTGCCGCACCACAAGTACCCCGGGCAGCAAAACGCCTACCACCACCAGAAAAATCAGGGCTTGTTTGGTGAGTTCCAGTTGGCTTTTCTGCAAGGCCAACTGGGTATTCAGTTCAGTTTGGCGATTCTGACTTTCGTATAAAAGGCGGTTCGCATTCTCCGTCAGGCGAACAAATAGAGGGGGAATGCCCTTGAGGTAAAGATTGATTCTGTCCTCTGCGGCGATCAGATTGTTCACATCTCTAGCGGCCATGAACTTGTCGCGTTGACCCATCATTTCGCGCACCTGCCCGAATGTGACCTTGATTTCGTCGAGCAAGGGAGTCAACTCGAGAAATTCCAGGACATACACGCTTTCATTGGCCGACGGCTGGTACTCGACCTGGCGGATCATCTGATCCTGGCCTGGTAGGTTCAAATCGACGGCCTGGCTGACACTTCCACCCTGCTTGAGAACCTGAATGTCGTGGTGCAACTTGTCGAGATGATCAATTATTTTTTTCTCTACCAACTGCTGCCCTTTCGTCCCGCTGGTTGTGGCCAGGCGATAGACATCTCTTTCGATGTCATGAATTCCGCGGAGCAATTCCTCGCCAATAAACAACCTCACCCGTTCATTTGCACTTTTCTTGTCCAGTTCGTCGACCAGACCGGAAAACCAGCTTTGCAAGCCGATGATCAAGGCAAAGCCGGCCAAGAAGAGGCCGAGCAGCCACACAATCCGTCTCCCGGACGAAATCTCGGGCTGGCATGCTAGCTCGCCGGATGCAACCGGCATCGATTCGAGGGGCTTCGGGGAGGAAGGCATGAGGTCCGCCGCAGAAAGGGTCAGGGCTGATGAGAGGTTTTGTTATCGAGAAAACCATGTTTCCGGAAGATTGCCTGGCCATCCGGTCCGGCCGCATATTCCATGAAACGGCGGGCTGCACCGGGGTTCTTCGCCACTGTGGTCAGATTCAACCAGAGCGGTTGTGGCTTCGCGATTTTTGGGTCGAGATCGAGGACCTCCATGTGGGGAAGATTGTCGGGGGAAAATGCGGTAGCCCGGAAGTTGACGATCACATCCGCTTCGCCCCGTTTCAGCATCAGATTGAGACTGCGTGAATCAGCGGCAAGAGCCGCCGCGCCGCGCACGACTTTGTCGTAAAACCCGGCCTTGTTCAGGATTTTCTGCGTTTCCAGGCCGATGGCACCGCGGCCCGGGCTGCCGATAACAACTGCCAGGTCGTCGCGCAACAGTTCCCGCAAATCAGCCTTCACCTGCTTCGGATTGCCCTTGCGAACAATCAAGGCGGTCTGGTTGTAGCCCACGGTCACGTAGTCCCCCAGAAGTCCCTCCGATAAATGCTTGGTACGGTATTCGGGATCACCTGGCAGGTAGAGATCGCCAAGTCGGCTCTTGCGCAGACTCTGGTAAATGTCTTCCGAAGCCCCCTGGCTGATGGTTATCTTGATGTTCTGTTCCTTCTCCAGGATGCGAGCAATTTCCGTGATGGGTTGTATGAAGGTGATGCCGGTATGGATCAGGAGCTCTCCCCCGGTTTTTTCGGCATGCACAGGCAGGGCCAGGGCACCCAAGAGACAAAGCATCAAGCCGGCCCTCCGGCGAAGTAAGCGGTTGGTCAAGATTTCCTCCTTCTGATGGCCAGCAAAGTCGTTCGATAACAGTCGGTTCAACCTATTGTTTCGGCTGCATTCGGTTAAATGATGAGCGGTAAGCCATGATTTCACTCTGCGCTATGGAAGTATTGCCAAGCCTGGGGGATGCTCCGCCAATACCGCTTCCACTACCGCCAGCAGGCGTTCGACCTCGATGGGCTTGGTCAGGTAGTCCTTGAAACCCGCTGCTTTGCCATGTGCCAGATCCTTCGGCATCGCGTTGGCGCTGACCGCTACAACCGGGATGTCGCGGGTAGTGGGGTTCTCCCGCAGGCAGTTCATGACGTCGTAGCCGTCCATGTCCGGCAGGTTGATGTCGAGCAGGATCAAGGCCGGCCGGTGCGCCAGCGCCAGTTCCAGACCGAGTCCCGGTGCGCTGGCGGTGAGCAGGCGAATGTCCGGGCGACGTGCCAGGATGCGTTCGATCAGGCGCAGGTTGGCCGGGTTGTCTTCGATGCACAGCACGTCAAAGCGCTGTTGGCTGACGGGGCGGCTGATCTGATCTTCGGATGCCGCATCGCCCGGGTGATGCAAATCTTCGGCGTGTCCGTCGATCAGCGGCAAACGCACCCAGAAGGTGCTGCCCGATCCCGGCGTGCTTTCGACGCCGATTTCGCCGTGCATCAGTTCCACCAGTCGCTTGCTCAGAGCGAGACCGATGCCGGTGCCTTCGATGGCGGTTTTGTCGGCGTCCAGGCGCTCGAAGGCCACGAAAAGACGCGCCTGCTGTTCGGCGCTGAGGCCGGCGCCGGTGTCGCTGATGCGAATCTGGATTGCATCGCCCTGGCGCATGCAGACAACACTGAGCGTGCCCTGGGTACGGTTGTACTTCACCGCGTTGGACAGCAGGTTGAGCAGCACCTGCTTGAGGCGGACGCGATCGGCCAGCACGTGATCGCTGCAGTCCCGCCCGGCATCGACGATGCGGATGCCGCGTGCTTCGGCCTGCGGCCGGATCAGGGTCAGGCATTCGCTGACCAGCGGTATCAACGGCACCGGCTCCTGGCTGACGGTGAACTTGCCGGATTCGATGCGCGCCAGATCGAGCACTTCGTTGATCAGTTCCAGCAGATGACGGCCCGCCCCGAGAATCTCCTGCACGTTATCGCGCTGCATTTCTGCCAGTGGGTGCTTGGGATCCGTCTCCAGTAGTTGCGAGAAACCCAGGATGGCGTTCATTGGTGTGCGCAACTCATGGCTCATGCGCGACAGGAATTCCGACTTGGCCTGGCTGGCGCGTTCCGCCTCGACCTTGGCGGCGATCAGTTGCACCGAGCGCAGTTCGACACGCTCCTCCAACTCGTCATTGAGTTGCCGCAGGGCCTCCTCGGATTGTTTGCGCTCGGTGATGTCCATGGTGGTGCCATACATGCGCGCCGGTTGACCTTCCGCATTGAAGGTAACGTTGCCACGCTCCTCGACGATGCGCTCGCCTGCAGGCACCAGGACACGATGCTCGATGTGGTAAGTGGCAGCATTGCGCGGATCCATGGCGTGCTGCATGGCGCCCCAGACCGAGTCGCGATCATCGGGGTGGACAGCCTGCATGAAGCTCTTGGCGCCAGGTTCCACCGAGTCGGGGTCATAACCCAGCAGGCGATATTCTTCATCGGACCAGACTGCCTTGCCGCTGCTCAGGTCCAGATTCCAGTTGCCCAGATGGGCCACCTGCTGTGCCTCGCGCAGCAAGGATTCCTTCTCCCGCAATGCCGCCTCGGTCTTGCGCCGCAAGTCATTCTGGATGGTCAGCGTCAGCTGGTCGGCCACCTGGCATGCGAAGGCGATCTCGTCGGACTCCCAGCGATGGTTGGTTCCCACGTGTTCGAAACAGAGCACGCCGTAATGCTTGCCACCGGCCTGAATACTCGCGTCCAGCATGGCAGTGATGTTCAAGGGACGCAGATAGCCTGCCAAATATCCCACCGTGCGCGGGTCGGTGGAGGGATCGCTGGCGTCTACATACTTGGAAGTCTTCAGGGCGCGGAACTCGTCCTGGTAAGCCGATTCTTGCAATACCGCGCCCGTACTGTGGGTGCGAAGCGTGGCCTGGAACAGGTCATGGCAGACCAGTGTGGTTTCACGTTCATCGAACAGCCAGATGCTGGCGCGCTCGGTGGCCAGCACCGCGGCAGTCTTTTCGGTGACGAAGCGCATCACCGCCTCGACGTCGCCGTCGATCACCGCTGGCAGCACCGCCAGTTCAGTAATGGACGTCTGTTGCCGCTCAATGCGACGCAGACGGCTTTGGGCCTCAGCCTGTCCGCGTGCCGCCCGCAGCAGCAGCACAACGATGAAGCCGCCGAAAAGCGCCACCAGGGCCACCAGGCCGCTGCTGATCACGCTATCTCGTGCCATTCCCGCAGCTAGCGGCGCCAATACAGCGTCCTCGGCCAAGCCGATGGCGGTGATCAATCCATATTCATCCAGGCGGCGCCAGGCGTAAATGCGAGAGGTCTGGTCGAAGGTTCCAGGCATGGTGTAGACACCCTGCACCGGGGCGCCAGGTGCGAGGAATGGCCGGTTCCGCGGCACCCCGGTGCCCATCGCCTTGAGGAAGTCCTGGCTGCGCGCCATGAAACTACCATCGGCATGCAGCAACGCAATCAGGTCTTTGCTGGAAAGCTGGAGAGCCGCCAGCTTGCTGGACAGGTATTCGGACGATACCGACATGTTCATGGTGCCTGCGAAGCGGCCTTCACGCAGGATTGGGCGGTTCACGATGAAGGTCCAGTTGTTGCCCAGGCGCGACAGGACCGGCTTGCCGATCACCAGCCGATCTGTGCCGGACTGCTGTGCCAGGAAATGCTCCCGGTCGCCGACATAGGTGCGCTGGAGAATGTTGAGACTGTTGTAAATCACATAACCATCCGTGCCCACCACGGACACGTGCGTTACTGCGCCGGGCGGTAACGCGCCGAGTATGGCGCGCGCCGTCGCTTCGAAGTGTCTCGCGTCACCGTCCCATTCCTGGCGCAACTGTTGCAGCGCCAGATCGATGCTGCTGAGCAGACCGCCGACCTGTCCCGCCATGGCATCGGCCAGCTGCACGCTGCGTTGTTCGGCCTGGGCGAGCACCTGCTGGCGCATGAGTTGATGCGACCGCTCGACCTGCCACCACACCAGCCCGCCCAAGCTCGCAGTCAGCGCGGCGACCAGGGCCGCGAAAAACCACGGGCGTAGTTTCATATTCCGGATTCTCCGTGTTCCAGCACCCGGTCGACTGTCCGCAGCAATTGCTCGATGTCCAGGGGTTTTGTCAGGTATTCGACGAAGCCAGCTGCCTTGCCGCGTGCCAGGTCCTTCGGCATCGCGTTGGCGCTGACCGCTACTACCGGGATGTCACACGTCAGCGGATTTTCCCGCAGGCACTGCATCACTTCGTAACCGTCCATGTCGGGCAGGTTGATGTCCAGCAGGATCAGCGCTGGCCGGTGTGTCTGGGCCAGCTCCAGGCCCAGGCCTGGCGCGGCAGCGCTGAGCAGGCGGATATTCTGGCGCCGTGACAGGATGCGTTCGATCAGGCGCAGGTTGGCCGGGTTGTCTTCAATGCACAGGATGTCCCATTGCTTGTTGTCGACGCTATCCGCTGTATCTGCGTCGCTGATCAAGTCGTCTGCGTCACAGGATTCATCTTCATCCACCCGGGCGAGCGGTAGCCGCACCCAGAATGTGCTGCCTAGCCCGGGCTTGCTCTCGACGCCGATCTCACCCTGCATCAGTTCCATCAAGCGCCGGCTCAGGGCCAGACCGATACCAGTGCCTTCGATGTCTGTCTTGTCGGCATCCAGACGTTCGAAGGGGGAGAACAGCCGCACTAACTGCTCAGGGTTGAGACCCGGGCCAGTGTCGCTGACACGAATCTGGATGGCATCGTCATCGCGTACGCAGGTAATGCTGAGACTGCCGGATTCACGGTTGTATTTCACTGCGTTGGACAGCAGGTTGAGCAGCACTTGCTTGAGTCGCGTGCGGTCGGCCCATACCCACTCGGCACAGCTCTGCTCAATCTCGTTGATACAGATACCACGTGCCTCGGCCATCGGCCGGATCAGCGGCAGGGTGTCTTCGAACAAGGGCATCAGGCGAACCGGTTCCAGACTGATACTGAGTTTGCCGGCTTCGATCCGCGCCAGATCCAACACCTCGTTGATCAGTTCTAGCAGGTGACGCCCAGCATGCAGAATCTCCTGCACGTTGTCGGCTTGCTCCTCTTCGTGAATCGTCAGTTCGAGCAATTGCCCGAAGCCCAGGATGGCGTTCATCGGCGTGCGCAGTTCATGGCTCATGCGCGACAGGAATTCCGACTTGGCCCGGCTGGCAAGCTCTGCTTCCTCTTTCGCGGCGACCAGTTCGACCGTGCGCGCCTCGACTCGGTCCTCCAGGTTTTCGTTGAGTTGTTTGAGTGACTCCTCGGCATACTTGCGACGGATGAAACCGGCCAGGATGTCCGTGACGGAGGTCAGGAACTGTTCCTTGATCGGGTCGCGCTCGAAGCCGTGCGGCAGGTACAGCACCATCACCCCGAGCACTTTTCCTTCCGAAAGCAGCGGCAGGTTGTAATGCCCATGCTCGGTCATGCCGGGAAAGCTGATTTCATGGCGCTCATCCAGACAGCTGGAAAACAGCATTTCCCGGCTGGCTGCCGCGCGACCACACTGGCAACGGCCCAGCGGCACCTTGTCGCAAAGCGATCGGATCTCCGGCGACAGGTTGCGGGACACGGTCATTTGCAGGGTTTTGCCATCCTCTGCCATCAGCAAAATGCCGCCCTTGGGCAGCAGGGAAAGCCAGGAAACCGCCAGCAACCTGGCCAGGCAGGCGTCAAGAGCGTCTTTCAGCGTGCCGCCCTTGACCACGTCTTCCAGCATTTCCCGCAGCACCTGTTGTTGCTCCCGGTCCTGGCGCAACAGGGTCTCGCTCGTCTTGTGCTCGCTGATGTCACGTACGAAAGCCGTGTGATGCTCCTTGTCGCCGTAGGTGGTCTGCACCATCGAGATCTCCACCGGATGGTCGGTGCCGTCCTTTCGTCGATGGCGGGTCTCGAAGGTTTGGGCGCCCAGGCGGCGCATGTATTCCCATTGTTGCGGCCACTTGTCCGGGTTGAACTCCGGGTCGAAGTCCCAGACGTGCATGTTCAGCAATTCCTCGCGGCTGTAACCCAGGCTGCGGCAAGTTTCATCGTTGACGTAGCCGACGCGGCCATCCCTATCCAGCCAGAACACGCCATCCGGCGCATGGTCGAGTGAGAATTGAGTCAGGCGGAGTGACTCCTCCGCCAGTTTTCGCTCACTAAGATCCACATCCAGGCAGTAGAGCTCCGTGCCCGAGGCCGCACTTTGCAGGACCACGTGGCTGGAAAAGACCGGCACCAGAGAGCCGTCCTTGCGCATCAATTGCAATTCCTCGGCTGGCCTGGCTTGACCGCTTTCCGACATCTGACGGATGGCCTGGCGTATTTCTTCAAGCATGAATGGGGGAATGATGAGTTCCAGCATGTTTTTGCCGACAGCCTCTTCCTTGCTGTAGCCGTAAAGGATTTCGCTGGCCTGATTCCAATACTGCACATTGCCATCCGCGGTGTAGCCCTGCACCGCTACCGTGCGAACCTGCTCGAACAGATGCCGGAAGCGCATCTCGTTCTCCTGCTGGAGGTGCTCGGCCTGCTTGCGCGCGCTGATATCGGTGATGCTGCCACGCACCAGATTGCGCCCCGAGGAAGGCAGACATACCAGGCGCACTTCGCAGGGGATGTCGTGGCCGGCCGCGTCGCGATGCGTCCAGTCGAACACCGGAGCGCCGCCGCCGAGTGCCTTGTGCATCTGCTCGATCGTCACACTGGCCGAGTCGCGCCCGTCTGGCTGCAGCGGCGGGCTCAGGTCGGCCGGGGTATGGCGCATCAGTTCTTCCCGCGACATGCCAAAAAGACGCGCCGCGTTCTCATTGGCATCGATGAACTTTCCGCTGTCGGCATCGAACACCACGATCGCCTCGGGAGCGTGTTCGATCTGGATGCGGAAGCGTTGTTCACTCTCGCGCAGGGCTTGCTGCGCGGTCTCGCGCCGGGCCATTTCGATCTCCAGCTTTACCGACTCCCGCTGATGCCGAAGTTGCAGGCGGGTGAGGGCGACCAACATGGCGGCCACGATGGCCAGCGCGGCGGCCAACTGAAGCATGATCGAATAGTGATGTTGCGTGACCTCGGCCAGGTCCTTGCTGATGATCAGCCTGACTGACCCCGAGTCGGAATACGTGATCGGCACTTCGAGGGTCAGGTCCAGTCCGGCGGGCGTGGGGCGGCGGTACTCGCTGATGGCGACACCATTTGCTGCCATGAGACGTATGGCCGCTACGTCGGCTTGGGCCGCTCCCCAATCCTGCAGAATGACTTCTGCAAGTGAGTTGTCGCCATGCTCGAGTTCCGCCTTGACCAGAATGGCAAGCAGGCCGAGCTCGCGCTGTGTGGTCGCACGAGCCTCAAGCATGGCCTCGTCCCAGTACTGTTTGACAAACAGCATGCAACCGCCCAGCAACATCAGGAACAGGGTGGCAATTAACAGCCAGGTCTTGGACGTGTTCTGTTTGAACATGATTGGCTCTGCGGCGCGCGGCATTGGCTATTACGGCATGTGCCGGCATTTCCTTGAACGCTGGTTGACTGTGGAAGCTCGGTGCATCCGAAATTCAGCCTGATTTATGTGGTCATCGAGTTGAGCAATGCCGGCATGATCTGGAACTCGGTTTTCCATGCCGGTCACTAGC
>CAZUSF010000010.1:16258-24832 GCA_964623355.1 uncultured Thiobacillus sp.
CTAGCGTGATATTTCTTATCCATGAAATCGAATCAGACAAAGCCGAATTTGCTTCCCTTATGGCGTCGCTTTGGGTCTTTTTCCCGGGTGGTATGTTGGGCGTCACTGTGAACGGAGCGCGGCAGTTGAAGCATTGCGCCCAATTTGATTCTCAAATGGTGCGCCTCAACACCTCAGGCGCCTGCCGGTGCGGTGCCGGACGAATCCTTTTTCATGAATTCCAGCAGGCTGGCTGACGCATGGCCATCCGGCGGCAAGCCGGCTGCTTTCTGGTAGGCACGGATGGCAAGACGTGTTTTCGAGCCCGGGATGCCGTCAATGTTGCCGGGATCGAAGCCGAGTTGGCTTAGCTGATGCTGGATTTGCATCAACTGATCCCGCGTCAGGCGCTGGTTATCGACGTTGCGTCCCAACGTCAATGCGGGTGCGCCGGTGATTCGGTCGGCCAGGTGGCCGACTGCCAGCGCGTAATTGATGGAACGGTTCCATTCCATGATCACGTCAAAATTACGGTAAACCAGAAATGCCGGGCCGTCATGGCCTTGCGGCAACACGATGGCGCCGATCTGCTTGGTGCGCGGCAAAGGTTTGCCATCCGCTTTGCGAACGCCCAGCGCCGCCCATTCCCGCAACGGCCGCTTGATATCCAGGCGGGCGGATTCAAAGTCAAAACCTTCTGGCAGAAGAATTTCACGTCCCCAGATTTCATTTGCGCGCCAACCAATTTTCTTCAGGTAATTGGCGCCCGAGTGAAACGCGTCAGGTAGCGAACGCCAGATATCCTTGCGCCCGTTGCCATCGCCATCGACGGCATAGTGCAGGAAGGTGGACGGCATGAACTGCATTTGTCCCATTGCGCCGGCCCACGAGCCATTCATGTCGCCCAGGCTGATGTGGCCCTGCTCAAGGATGGTCAGCGCATTGAGCAATTCATTCCGAAAGAATGCGCTGCGTCGGTTGTCATAGGCCAGCGTCGCGAGCGCGAGCGGGACCGGAAAGTTGCCTGTGGTGCCGCCGTAATTGGTTTCCAGTCCCCAGAATGCGACTAAAACCGACGCTGGAATGCCATGTTTGGACTGCACTGAGCGCAGCAGTTTTGCCTGTGCGCGCAACTGCTCTCGACCCTGCGCAATGCGCCGGTTTTCAACGCGGCGATCAAGATAGTTCCAGAACGTATCGACAAATTCGGGTTGTCGCTGATCCAGTTCGATCACGCGCGGAATGGGGTGAAATCCGCTCAGCGCCTGATCAAACGTCTGGTCGCTGATGCCTTTCTGGCGGGCATCCTGGCGCAATTGCGCCAGCCAGGCTTCAAACTCGGGAGAAGGTGAGGTTGCGGGTGGAGGGGGTGACGCCAGTTGGTCGGTGGCGATGGCGGCGGAGGTGGTTGCCGGGCTTGAGATAAAGAACAACAGCAGAAGCAAACGCGCCAGCAGCGGCGCGGAATTGAGAAATTTCACCCTTTCAGCCCTTCTTTCCGATTTCGTAAAGCGATGGCGTAACGTGCGCCGAAGCCAGATATTGACGCAGGTTTTTCACATCCTGCCGTTGCAGCACATTGCTGTGGTGCGGGTGATGCAGAATCCCTTCGACTCCATTCAACACGACGCGAATACGTGCGCCCTGAATCGGGTCGATCTCGGCGCCAAGGTGATTTAGAAGCGATTCGATGTCGCGCCAATGGATGTTGCCGCTGATCGGATCCTGGAAAATACTGTGCAGCAGATGTTCGTGTTTGTGGCTCATGGCGGAATCAGGTCATTTGCTCAATATGGGCAGAATACTTGAGGCGCTGACGTCTGTGGAATGAACTTTGTGACGAATATCGACCATGAAAAGATCCAATTTGATTGGATTCTTCCGCGCACATGCCGATAGTCCCTACATTCTTGGCTAACGGATACGCAATCATGGGTGCATTTGTTGATGGAAGTGGAGCGCTTCAGCCTGAGCGGCGCAAGCAGACCAACCTGCGCGATATTTTCGAAGATGTCGTGCGATTGGTTGAGCCGTTCTTTCTGCATGGGGTTGGTTTGAATGGCAACCCAACTGAATATTGGGCCGCTCGGGCAATAGGCGAGGCGTATGCGGATCTTTCCAGCCAGGAGATCCAGATACTGACCTCTGCTGCCGCGCGTTATTGTCGCGAACACGGCGTCGGAAAACCCCCTGTTTAGGCGTTGCCGCCCGCCATCCGCGCTGCGAGTGTTTCCCAGCGCATTTCACGCAGACTCTGCGCCAGCCGGTGAACTTCGCCACTTTCCACCAGGCGCCGACGTTCGCGGCCATCGGTGATCTTGTGATGCCGCAGCATTTCACGCAGAGCTTCGTTCTTCAACTTCAGATCGGGTTTCAGCACGTCGGCAAGACGGGTATGAAAAGCATCTTCACCCACCGCGCAGACGGTGTTGAAAACGTTGAACTGTCGGCACGCCATCGGTCGCAGCGGGTGAATGGCGCAGGCTTCATCGACCAGAAACGGGCAAGCGCCAAGGTCGCGATGTTGCTGCAACTGATGCCTGACGCGGTCGCGCAGTTCGCCGCTTAATTTCTCGCTGGAATACCAGGCGATGCCCATCAGCTCAAGCGGATACACGGGAATGTCGGTATGCGTTCGGCAGCAGCTGGCGCAACCGCGGCCGCACGCCAGTTTGCGGCCATCAGCCTTGATCGCATTGGCGACGCCCTGATTGGTCAGAGACTGAATTTCCAGCAGTAATGAAAGCCAGGGCTGGCGTTTTTCGTCTTCCGGAAAAAACAGGCGGCCGGGTTGAATCTTCATGCTGCTGGATCAGTCCCGCGCCGGTTCCATCACTGCATCGAGGTTCAGATTGTCGCAATAGTCGAAGAAATCGCCGCGCAAGGTGGGCAAATGCATGTCGGCCGGAATGCCGACTGTGATGTTGACCGAGAACATCGGCGTGCCGGTGTGCGGCGCCGGGTAGGTTTCGGTAATCAATTCTTCGATATTGATGCCCTGACGGGCAAAAAAATCAGCCAGGTTGTGCACGATGCCAGGGTGGTCCATCGCCACCACATTGACCCGATAAGGTATCAGCGGTGTCTTGCGTTCGGCCGGACGGGTGCGCTTGTGCAGGATGGTAAGGCCGAGTTCCTCGCCGATCTGGGCGAGACGGTCTTCCAGTTTCGACAGCGCATTCCACGGGCCGGAGATCAGCATCAGGATGGAGAACTGGCTGCCCAGCACGGCCATGCGTGATTCTTCGATATTGCAGCCGGCTTCGACGATGCGGCTGGTAAAGCGTTGCACCAGGCCGATCTTGTCTTCGCCAGCGGCGGTTATGGCCAGATAGTCGATATTGCTCATGAGTTTCCTGCGAGTTGGTTGCGTGCGGCGGATTGTAAAGGCAGCCGGGGTAGGGCGGAAAAGCGATAGCGCCTGCCGCCGAATGCGCCGGTCCGCCTTAGTTCTTCCGATCGCTGCTCAACGAATGCTTGATCATGGTCGAGATCTCCTCGATCGAGCGATGTGTGGAATCGACGATCGGAATGCCTTCGCTGCGCATCAGCAACTCAGCCTGCTTGAGTTCTTTCTTGCAGGTTTCCAGCGAGGCATAGGGGCTGTTTGGTCGACGTTCGGAACGAATCTGCACCAGCCGTTCCGGCGCCAGGGTCAGGCCGCGCAGCTTGGCGCGGAAGGGCTGCAACGATTTGGGCAAGCCGGGCTGTTCAAAATTCTCCGGTGTCAGCGGGTAATTCGCGACGCACAAACCGTATTGCATCGCCATATACAGCGAGGTCGGCGTTTTGCCGCTGCGTGAAACGCCAACCAGGATCAGATCGGCGCGCTGGTATTTCTCCAGGCCGAGGCCGTCGTCAGCCGCTAATGCAAAGTTCACCGCGTCGATCCGGGTGCGATACGAGTTGTCATCCGACATGCCGTGAAAGCGGCCGCGCAGCGGTTCCGGCGGATAGCCGATTTCGCCCACCATCATGTTCAGAAAGTGACCATAAATGTCCATAACCACCGCGCCGCTGGCATCCAATGCCGCACGTGCGGCTGGTTCGGTCAGGGTTGAAAACACGAGCGGTTTTATGTTCGAAAGCTTCCATGCATCGCAAACTTGTTGCGCTGCAAAATTCGCTTTTTCGAGCGAGTCGACGAAGGGTAAACTCACCTGAGCGAACGCTTCGCTGGGGAATTGCGAGAGCAAACTCTTACCAATGATCTCGGCGGTGATACCGGTGTGATCGGAGATGAAATAGACCGGACGAGCTGGTGTCATAGTTGAAACAGCCGGGAAGGAAGCGACGCTTCAGTCAATGTTTATATCGAGGAAAGAAAAATGGGCAACTCGTTTGACTATATAGCGCGCTTTGAAACCCTGTCTATGAATGACGTGGACAAAGTTGGCGGTAAAAACGCTTCACTTGGGGAGATGATCCACAACCTGACCGATAAAGGTGTCCGCGTTCCCGGCGGGTTCGCCACCACGGCCGATGCATTTCGCGAATATTTATCCTACAACGGACTTGCGGATCGCATTGCCGCCAAACTCACCACGTTGAATGTCGATGATACCCAGGCGCTGGCCGAGGCTGGACGCGAGATTCGCGGCTGGATGATGGAAGCGCCGCTGCCGGCAGGACTTGAAGCCGGCATCCGCCATAACCATCGCCTGATGTGCGCCGAAGCGGGAGAGGATCTGGAGTTCGCCGTGCGTTCTTCCGCCACTGCCGAAGATCTGCCGGATGCCTCTTTTGCCGGTCAGCAGGAAACCTTCCTGAATATCAAGGGCGCCGACAATCTGATCGATGCGGTGAAGCTGTGCTTTGCGTCGCTGTACAACGATCGCGCCATTTCCTATCGCGTCCACAACAATTTCGAGCATGCCGTCGTGGCCCTGTCGGCCGGCATTCAGCGCATGGTGCGCTCCGATCTCGGCGTCGCCGGCGTGATGTTCACGATGGATACCGAATCCGGCTTCCGCGATGTGGTGTTCATCAACGCCGCCTACGGCCTCGGTGAAACCGTTGTGCAGGGTTCTGTTAATCCGGACGAGTACTACGTCCACAAGCCGAAGCTGCGCGAAGGCAAGCGTGCCGTGGTGCGGAAAAAACTGGGCGAGAAGGCGATCCGCATGGTATTCGGCCATGAATCCAAGGCCGAGCGCTCGACCATCGTCGAAGACGTGCCGATCGGGCTACGTCGTCGTTTCGCGTTGGATGACGACGAGTTACTCGAACTGTCGCGCTACGCGCTGATCATCGAAGAACACTACGGTCGGCCGATGGATATCGAGTGGGGTCGCGACGGCATCGACGGCAAGCTGTACATCCTGCAGGCCCGCCCAGAGACGGTGAAATCGCGTGACGGCAACGTCCAGACCCGCTACAAGCTGCTGGAAAAAGGCCCGGTCATCATCGTTGGGCGCGCCATCGGCAGCAAGGTCGGCCAGGGCAAGGCGCGCGTCATCGCCAGCATCGATCAAATGCACGAAGTGGAACCCGGCGACGTATTGATCGCCGATATGACCGACCCGGACTGGGAACCGGTGATGAAGCGCGCTTCCGCCATCGTCACCAATCGCGGCGGCCGCACCTGCCATGCCGCCATCGTCGCGCGCGAACTCGGCGTACCTGCGGTGGTCGGCACCGGCAACGCCACCAAGCTGATCAAGGAAGGCCAGGAAGTCACCGTGTCCTGCGCCGAAGGCGAGGACGGCTACGTTTACGACGGCCTGCTCAAGTTCGAGAAGACCGAGACGGTGATGCAGGCCATGCCGGAGATCCCGGTCAAGATCATGATGAACGTCGGCAATCCGGAACAGGCATTCCATTTCTGCACGCTGCCGCACGAAGGTGTCGGCCTGGCACGGCTGGAGTTCATCATCAACAACGCCATCGGCATCCATCCGAACGCGGCGCTGGAATACCGCAAGATGCCGGAAGACGTGAAAAACGCCATCGACGCCAAGATTCACGGCTACGGCGACCCGGTCAATTTCTACGTCGAAAAGCTGGTCGAAGGCATCGCCACCATCGCTTGTGCGTTCTGGCCGAAGCGGGTCATCGTGCGCATGTCCGACTTCAAGTCGAACGAGTACGCCAACCTGATCGGTGGCCCGCAATACGAGCCACATGAAGAAAATCCGATGCTCGGTTTCCGTGGCGCCGGCCGCTACGCCAGTCCGATGTTCCGCCGCGCCTTCCAGCTCGAATGCCGCGCCATCAGCCGCGTGCGCGATGACATGGGCCTGACCAACGTGGAAATCATGCTGCCCTTCGTGCGCACCCTGTTCGACGCCGATGCTGCTTTGGGCGTGCTGGCCGAAAACGGCCTGGAGCGCGGCAAGGATGGCCTGAAGATCGTCATGATGTGCGAGATTCCAGCCAACGTGCTGCTCGCGGATGAGTTCCTGCAACGTTTCGACGGCTTCTCGATCGGCTCCAACGACCTCACCCAGCTCACGTTGGGCGTCGACCGCGATTCCAGCCTGGTCGCCGCGTCATTCGACGAACGCAACCCGGCGGTGAAGAAACTGCTGAGTGAGGCCATCGCTGCCTGCAAACGCAATGGCAAATATGTTGGTATCTGCGGCCAGGGCCCGTCGGATCACCCCGATCTGGCGGATTGGCTGATGGATCAGGGTATTGATTCAATGTCGCTCAATCCGGATACCGTGGTGAGCACCTGGATGCGGCTGGCGGGGCGCGGCAAATAGAGCGGGACAGCGGAAAACCGCGTCAGATCGAAAAACCGGGCCTTGCGCCCGGTTTTTTATTAGTCGACAAGGAAATGCAGAGTGAGTTGGGAGGGCAATCCGGTTGAAGGGAGTGTAAGCAAGGATGGAAGAAGGGTTTTCGGCCGAAGCTGCTTTGGACTGTCACAATCTAAACGTCGGTAACCGGCCAACTGCCGCCGCTCGTCCTTGCAGCAGAGACGCCACCTGAACGGCTGCTGCACTTCGAAACCAGCCAGATCGCCAATTCCCGCTGATCGGCCTTACCAGCCAGTCGCTGACGTTGTGAAATGCAGGGCGAATGACCGCTATGTGGGATCAATAGTACTTGTGGTAGCGGGAGGCTCCGCAACCACGCAATGAAATGCACCGCCGCATTGAGCGAAGCCTTGTATGTGGGCAGATGCTCGTAGCGGGCTAGGCTGGAAAATCAGGTGTCAAGAAAACCGACAAATAGCAGGGGGTGGTAGCCCCCTGCACTCCTGAGATGGCCGAAGCGCCGAATCAACCACGCCGACGCGCAGCCCAGCCCACTAGCCCCAGCCCGGCCAGCATCAGGGCGTAGGTTTCGGGTTCGGGGACGGCCGCGACAGCGAACGGAGAAAGGCTGTTGGTGGTGACGGTGATGGTGTTGTTGGTCGAGTCCACCACTCCGCCCAGGTTCTCCCACTCTGTCCCGGTCCAGTGGAAGACGCGCAGGTTGGTTTGATCAAAACCGGCGGGTAGCAGGGTGGGGTCGTAGTTGAAGCTGAGTTCGATGGCCCCGTCGAAGGTGCCGCTGTAGTTCACGTCGAACAGTTGTGTCACGGTGCCCGGAAGCAGGAAGTCCGGCGCGCTGAAGATCCCTTGCGAAACCAGCGCGGCGATGCCGTCGGCGTCATGCGCCTCGTGGCTGAAGGAAAACTCGCCTGCGTCGTGACTGCCCAGAAAGTTCGGCGTCACGGAACCCTGGGGCGTGTCGTAGAGCGTGGCGCTGAAGTTGTCCAGGCTGAGCGGGGTGTTTTCCGGAATGGCCCAACCCTGGATGGTCGAACCAACCCCCACAAGGAAGGTGTCGTCCTTGGTCATGCCCCAGTTGGTGACTCCCTGGGCGTTCAGGTCGATGCTCAACAACATGCCATAGGCGTTGTGGGCGGAGAGGACTTTCGTGATGCCATCGAATTGCAGCCTGACCACACCGGATTCATCGCCATGGGGATGGTTGCCTTGGCCATCCAGATATTCAGTCCATTCACCCTCGGGCGGGGTCACGCCGTATTCGGCGCCGTAACCTCGACGAACACCATCCTGGTTGTATGAACCGAGGCCAATGCCCGTGCTGTAGGTATGAAATGTCCCGTCGCTGCGAAGGAATGCCGCCGCTAGCGATGCGTCCGCGTACCAGTTCACCCAGGCTGGGGTGTTCGGGAGCGTGGGATCGAGGCTTTTCGGCACGCGAACAACGGCCTCCGCCGTCCAGGATTGGTCGAAGCGCGGTCTGAAAGCGTTGTGGATATAGATTTCATTGGTGTCCACGATGACCGGCAACCCCGAGTCCACATCGATTTCCGTATGCACCTGTCCCTGGGTATGGAATAGAAGCTGGCCATTGGATTGGAGGGACGTCGATGGAGCGGGGCTGTCCTCAAATTGGGTGAATTGCATGCTCAGATCGCCGCTGAAATCGTAATTCCATGTCGTGACGGCGAAACTGGATTGAGCTGCGGTCATGAGCATGGCCAATACGAGTGGTTTCAACATGATTCGACTCCTGTGGTTGTGAAAAAAGTTGAACGCATTCCAGCCGACGAAACGCGCATTCCCCCGTCTTGTGTCCGCTCCCCAACGCTGACCGAAATAGCGAATATTCAGAGGCGATAACGGTTTCACC
>CAZUSF010000011.1:0-6950 GCA_964623355.1 uncultured Thiobacillus sp.
CGGGCAGATCTGGGTCGAGGTGTTGTAGGGATTGCGCAGAGGTTACGTAAAAGCGAGTCAAGCCGAGCGGCCAGCCTGAAAAACAGGCTGGCCTTGTCTCAGGTTGCGGCAGGTTTGCGGTTGCTTGCGTCGATCACGGTTGCCTGGACATAGCGTCGACCCTCTTCCTCGAAGCTGGCCAGGCTGACTTCGACCGCAAATGTCGAGCCATCTTTGCGAATGCCGAATAAATCCAGGCCGGCACCCATGCTGCGGATGGACGGATTGGCCAGATATTGCTGGCGCAATTCGGCGTGCCGGAAGCGGCTGTCCTTGGGCACCAGTGTCTCCAGTGAGCGGTTGAAGAGTTCGCCTGGCGCATAGCCAAACATTCGTTCAAGTGCCGGGTTGGCCATCTCGATCGCGCCTTGATCGTCGACGACCAGGAGTCCGTTCGGGTTGGTCTGCATCATCAATTGCAGGCGAGCCTCGATCCGCCGATGCAGCAATTCGCTCCGCTTGCGTTCCGAGATGTCGGCCACGAAGGCATCGACAAAGATTTCGCCATTCTCATAAAACGGGCTGAGGCTGATCTCGATCGAGAACAGGCTGCCATCCTTGCGTCTGGCGAAGAGTTCGCGGCCGCTGCCCATGGGGCGTGAAACCGGGTTATGAATGAAGGCGGCAAAATGTTGCGCATGCATCGGCGCGGCGGATTCGGGCAGCAGAATTTCCAGCGGCTGGCCGAGCAATTCTTCTCGCGTATAGCCAAACATGTTGGCCAGCGCCGGGTTCACCAGCACGATGCGGCGATTCTTGTCGGCCGCCAGCAGGCCGTTGGTATTGGCTTCGACCACCAATCGGAAGCGTTCCTGGGCTTGATGCACGGCTTTCGCTGCTTCGGCTTCTGCCTTTGCTTTCACGACGTTGGCGACTGCGGCAGCGCGCCCGACCACGGCGCGCGCCAGCCAGGCGGCAATCACGCCATACAGCACAAGCAGGGAAATCACGTAAATCCCCACCGTGCGCCAGGCGCTTTGTCGCAGCGGCGTCATCTGCTCGCTGGATAGATGGGTCACCACGAGCCAGGTCGGGATGCCTTTTGCGTCGCGGCTGGCGTCGACTTTCAATGGATACACCGTGCTCCAGGTCCACAGGCCATCGGCCAGTTCGATCTGCCCGGAAGGGATCTCCGAGATCATTTTCCAGGCTTCCGGAAAACTGGCGCCCAGGCTGGCTTTGTGGTTCAGCATGAAGCCCCATTCCAGATTGGAATCAGGATTCTTCAGCCAATAGCCTTCGCTGTTCAACAGCATGGCGTGGTCGCGCGCTTCCATCAGGCTGTCGGTAAAGTTATTCAGGATTTTGCGTGCGTCGACATTCAGCACCAGCACGCCTCGGCGGTTGCCATCCGCAGCGAACATCGGCATCACCAGACGCAGCATCGGTTTGTACGGCGTCTCGATCTGGCCGCGCTCGATGTTGAGGTCCATCGGCGAGATGAACACTTCGCCCGGCTTCAGCATCATGCCTTGCTTGAAGTAATAGCTATCCGCCAATAGTTGCAGGTCAGCTTCCGCGACTGATTGCGGCTTGCCTTCGACGTTGTTGATGCGAACCCGCTCAAGGCCGCTTGCGTCTATCCAGCGGATTTTTTCGTAACTTTCGGTGTAGGTAATGAGTTTGGAAAAAACCGCCTGCATGGCCTGAAGGTCGCTTGCCGATCCCGACTCGACGGCACGCGCCAGATCGGCCTCGCCGGCCAGAATGCGAAGTTGGCGCAGCGGCAGATGCAGTTCGTCATCCAGACGGCGAACCCCCATCACCACATTGCCAATCTCCACGGTCTGGAGCATCGACATTTCTTCGTTGACCCGTTCCTTGCCGACATACCAGCCTCCGGCAAGGATCAGCAGGGCGACCGGGGTGAACAGCAGTAAAAACAGGCGCAGCGGAAATTTGTTCGTGGCAGCGCCATCGGCAGCATCATCGTGATTGGTATTAAACATGGACCAACTCCTTTATTCGTATTGCTGGCTTAGTTGTGGTTATTCACCGAGTCGACACATCGCTGCACGGGAGATGGAAAAACCGTGGCAAACCTATGGCAAACCCGAAGCAAATACTATCGATTAGTTGATTAAAATGCACGGGTATTATTTGCCGCCAAATTTGTCGCCACAACAGTCGCCAAAACCCTGCAAAAGGTGAGTAACGTTGCTTGCGACGGCTATCGAGCGACTAGTTCGAATCCGAAGGTGAAACCGACAGCCGCAGCGTGTCGGCGTGTTGTTCCATGCGCACCTTGCGCAGCGCGTTCATGCCGAGCAGGGCTTCGCTGGTGAGGTTGGGCAGAATGGCGACGCTGACGTTGCCGATTCTGAACGGCCCGAATTCGAGTTCATCGACTCGGCTGCTGCAGCCCTGAACCACGCCGTTGGCGGTGCGAAAAGTAGCGGCAACATCGCAGCCGATGCCGATTCGGCTGGCGAGTTGTTGTGATATCGAGACGGTGCTGGCGCCGGTGTCGATCAGGAAACTGACTGGCTTGCCTAGAATCGAGCCGTCGATATGGAAATGGCCATCCCGCGAACGGGAGAGATCAATCCGGTCAGTGCCAATGACCTGGGCGGGTGGCGCTTCCTGGCGCAGAAAAAACAGGTAGAGCAGCAAGCCGATACCCAGCCAGATACCGGTATGCAGGAATACGCCACCCAGCTTGTTCAATCTGACTGCTCCGACACGTCTGACAGAAGCATTGGCTGGCTCATTGACTTACTCGCGGAAGGTTTTCTTCTTGTCGGTAAGCAGCGTGTCAATGATTTTGCCGGCTTTGTCCTTGGCGCCCAGGCCAAAGGCAATGGCGAAGGCCAGGCCAACCGCGCCGAACGCGATGATGAAAGCGGCTGTCAGCAATTCATTGGCGATCTGCAATTGCTCCATCGCCATGAAGAAGACAAACACCATCATCGCGTATTCGGAAAAGGTGGAAACGGTCAGCGCGCCATCGAACTCCATGTTGGACAGCCAGGCGAACACCAGTCGGTTGATGAAACGGGCCAGGATGGTGCCGAATACCAGGACCAGAATCGCGATGATGACGTTCGGGATGTACAGCACGACCTTGTTGAACAGGTCGGCCACCATTTGCAAGCCAAGCGTGTCGGCAACGGTGACGATGGTGATCAGAATGGTCAGCCAATAGGCCAGATTGCCGAGCACGGAAGACACCGAGACATCAAGATCGGCGTGCTTCATGAAAGCTTCAAGACCGGATTTTTCCGTCGCCCGATCGAACTTGAGCATGATCAGCAGCCGCATGATGCCGGTTCTGACCAGCTTGGCCAGCATCCACCCGAGAATCAACGCAGCGATGGCGAGGAGCAGTTGCGGAATGAAATGGGTTAATTGCCCCCATAACACGGTGAGTGAGGCGACAAAACTATCGATGTATTCCATGGCTGTCTCCTTGAGTTGGCTTGATTGGTTGGATTGTATGAATGCTTGATAAAGGGTTTGATGTCGCTGATTGTTTAATTCAGCTGCGTCAGTTGCTCGCGGGAGACGACAAATACCGTATCTTCGCCGCCTTCAATTTCAGGCCAGACCAGCGCCAAGTCAGGAAACGCAGCTTCCATCTCGGCCCGGTTGTGGCCGATTTCGACGACCAGCAAACCGCCAGGATTCAGGTGCGCTGCCGCATCACGCAGAATGATCCGCGTCGCATCCAGCCCATCTTCTCCCGAACCCAGCGCCAGCTCCGGTTCGTGGCGATATTCGCGGGGCAGGGCGGCGACACTGTCGGCATTCACATAAGGCGGATTGGAGATGATCAGGTCGTAGGTCATGCCGGCCAGTGGCGCAAACAGATCGCCCTGGTGCAGCGTGATCTGGTCATCAAGGCCGTAATCGTTGACGTTGCGTTGGGCGACCTGGAGCGCATCGGGGGATAAATCGACGGCATCGATTTCGGCATCCGGGAAGGCCTCCGCCAGCAACACGGCCAGGCAGCCTGAACCGGTACATAAATCGAGGGCGCGAAGGACGTTTTCCGGTTGTGTCAGCCACGGCTGCAACTGTTGCAGGATCATCGGCGCCAGGAATGAACGTGGCACGATGACCCGTTCATCGATATAGAAACGATAGCCCTGCAGCCAGGCTTCATGCGTCAGATAAGGCGCCGGCAGGCGTTCATTGACCCGCCGATCCAGAATGCGCGCGATCTGATCGGCTTCTTCCGGAAGCAGGCGGGCATCCAGGAACGGGTCCAGCCGGTCCAATGGCAAGTGCAGTGTGTGCAAAATCAGGTAGGCGGCTTCATCGAACGCGTTGTTGCTGCCGTGGCCGAAAAACAGTTCGGCGGCATTGAAGCGTGAAACCGCGTAGCGCAACCAGTCGCGCACGGTCAGCAGGGGGAGTGTGGCGGAATCAGCCGCGGAATCAGGCATGCAGCAAGCGCTCCAGCACGCCCCGGTAAACCTGGGCGAGTTTTGCCAGTTCTTCGACGCCGACGTTTTCGTCGATCTTGTGAATACTGGCGTTGATCGGACCGAATTCGACGACTTCACGCGCGATGTCGGCGATGAAGCGGCCATCCGAGGTGCCGCCGGTGGTGGAGAGTTCAGCTTCGATGCCGGTGACTTCCTTGATCGCGCCGGCCAGCGCATCGACCAGGCCGCCGCGCGGTGTCAGGAAAGGCTTGGCGCCGAGTTCCCAGGTGATTTCATAGTCCAGGTGATGCCGCTCAAGGATGGCGCAGACACGTTGCTGCAAGGCTTCGACTGTGCTGGCGGTGGAGAAGCGGAAATTGAACGCGATGTCGGCATGGCCGGGAATCACGTTCATCGCGCCGGTGCCGCTATGCATGTTGGAAATTTGCCAGGTGGTCGGCGGGAAGTATTCGTTGCCCGCATCCCACTCGGTAGCGGCAAGTTCGGCGATCGCCGGCGCGGCGAGGTGAATCGGGTTTTTGCCCAGATGCGGGTAGGCGATGTGGGCCTGAATGCCGTTGACCCGCAAGCGGCCATGCAGCGAACCGCGGCGGCCGTTCTTCATCATGTCGCCAAAGCGGTCGACGCAGGTGGGTTCGCCGACGATGCAGTAGTCGATCAATTCATTGCGCGCGGCCAGGCGCTCGACGACTTTCACCGTGCCATCCACCGCCGGACCTTCTTCATCCGAAGTGATCAGCCAGGCGATCGATCCATCATGTCCCGGGTTGGCGGCGAGGAAGCCTTCGACTGCGGTCAGGAAGGCGGCGATCGAGCCTTTCATGTCGGCTGTGCCGCGACCATAAAGCTGACCCTCGCGTTCTGTCGGCGTGAATGGATCGCTCGTCCACTGTTCCAGCGGCCCGGTGGGTACCACGTCGGTGTGGCCCGCGAAACAGAGCAGGGGTGCGCCGGTGCCGCGTCGCGCCCAAAGGTTGACGACATCGCCGCTGTTGACGTTTTCGATGACGAAACCGAGTGTGCCGAGTTTCTCCGCCAACCAGGTCTGGCAGCCGGCATCCTGCGGTGTCAGCGAACGGCGCGAAACCAGTTCGCGGGTGTATTCCAGCGCTTTACTTGGCATGCCGTATTACTAATAAATATTCATTGTAATCAATAGTTAATGAAATAAAGTTCAAGTTTATTCCCCGAAGAATGCGGCGTAGTTTTCTTCGCTGAATCCGACTTGATATTGGCCATCGCGATCCAGGATCGGCCGTTTGATGACGCTGGCGTTTTCCTCAATCAAGGCCAGCGCGGCGGTGGCGTTGGTGATTGAGGCTTTGCGCTCATCGCTCAACTTGCGCCAGGTCTGGCCATTGCGATTGATGATGGATTCCCAGCCCAGCAGCTTGCACAAAGTGTTCATCAAGTCAGCCGGCACGCCCTGTTTCTTGTAGTCATGAAACTCATAGGGAATGTCACGCTCTTCCAGCCAGGCACGGGCTTTTTTGACGGTGCTGCAATTGGGGATGCCGTAAAGTTTCATGGCAAACTCGCTCGAGTTGAAAACCGCGCCATTTTACCTGCCTCGCATGTCTCACGCCTTTATCGTTCGCGCCGCCAACTGGAAACTTGATGAATCCGCCATTGCCCTTGTTCGGCGTGCGGTTTTCATCGATGAACAAGGCGTGCCCGAAGCACTCGAATGGGAAGCCGAGGATGTGCAATGCCATTGGTTTGTCGCGGTTGCGGCAGATCAAGGTGTGATTGGCATCGTCCGATTGACTCATGCCGGGCGCATCGGCCGTATGGCTGTAATGCCTGCCTGGCGTCGGCGCGGCGTCGGTCGGGCTTTGCTGGCGGCGGCGCTGACAAAAGCGCGAGAACTCGGCTTTGCCCAGGTACATCTTTCTGCACAAACCCACGCCATCGGCTTTTACGCCCGGCATGGTTTCATCGCGCAGGGGCCTGAATATCTGGATGCGGGTATTCCGCATCGCAGCATGAGTTTGGAAATTAAGAGTTTCGAATCAAGGGACGCAAAATGAATATTCGAGTCGGGCACGGTTTTGACGTGCATGCCTTCGCCGAAGGCCGCAAGCTGATTATTGGCGGGGTTGAGATTTCTCATGAACGCGGCCTGCTCGGCCATTCCGATGCCGATGTGCTGTTGCATGCAATCTGCGATGCCCTGCTCGGTGCGGCGGCGTTGGGTGACATCGGCAAGCATTTCCCGGATTCGGATGTGCATTACAAAGGTATCGACAGCCGGAAATTGCTGCGCCATGTCGCGGAATTGCTCGATGGTCACGGCTGGATAATCGGCAATGTGGATGCCACGATCATCGCGCAAGCGCCCAAGATGGCGCCGCATATTGCCGCCATGCGCGAACATATCGCGGTGGATATCGGCGTTGCCGCCGAGCAGGTGAATGTAAAGGCGACGACAACCGAAAGATTGGGTTTCACTGGCCGCGAAGAGGGCATCGCGGCGGAAGCGGTCTGTCTGATCCAGAAAAAAATGTGACATCTTTGTCG
>CAZUSF010000011.1:7050-23715 GCA_964623355.1 uncultured Thiobacillus sp.
CACAACCATATTGCCTATCTCGGGGTGAGACAGGTTCCGACTGCTTTGCAGAAGCTGCAATGTACGCTTGCCGAAAGGGTGCGAGCGGTTGGTTTTACGATCGATACGCGAGCTTACTTTCCGCATGTCACGTTGCTGCGCAAAGCAGCTTGTGGGGAAATGGTCGTCGCTGATCCTGAAATGGAAAATCCCGCACTCAAGCCAGTTATCTGGTCAGTGCGGGATTTCGTGCTGGTCAAATCCAGCATGAGCGCGAATGGTTCGCGCTATGAGCAGATTGGCCGCTGGCCTCTGCTATAAAACTTCGCGACTTCTGAGTTGTTCCGTCAAATCCTTTTCCGGCAGACGGGTGTAGTTCTTCCCGATGCTTTCCGATAGCTTGCTCCTTACCTGACTCGGCAGGTGGTTGTTGACCAGCCCGACAAACGGGGCCGAAGCCACAAGAATGAGCCGGTCATAGGCTTTTGTCTCCAGACCGTGTTCCAGTTCCCGGGTCAGTTCCTGGGCAAAACGCTCAGCCTCATGGTGCTTGGGGTCGGTGGCCTGAATGAACGCGCCATGCCCAGTGCCACTGCGTGAACCAGAACGGTCACTGACCAGGTTGGACGTTTTTTCCCGGCTTTCCGGATGTGCCAACTCCTTGATCAGTTGGAGTCCGCGTTGTGGTCCGGTGCTGGAAAAAAATCTGGCTTGGCTTGCATTGGCAACCATCACCCATGTTTTCGTCATCGCATCCTCCTGATATGAATACCATATGAATCAGGATGTTATTGACATTTCAAAACCGCCGCACTCGAAGTGGAAAAATGCCATTTCCTGTACTTTGAACTTAGCAGTCGGCCCTGATTCGTCAAGAAATTGAATTAACCAGTTGCTCGGCGAGTTGCTTCATCGTTGCCGGATCTGCCGCTGTCAGTTCCAGCGTGGCGGCCTCCAGCGCACCGGAGAAATTGCGCTCGAGGGAGCGGGTATAGGCGGGGTCGTAATGGCGGATCAGCAATTCCGCGACCAGTTCATCCCACTGCCCGGCCATGGCCATGGCTTTCCAGGTTTCAATCTGCTGTTTGCCTTGAATCGCAATCAGGCAGTCGAGCTTTTTGCCGAGCAAATCAGTGTTAGCCAGGAAGTGTGCATATTCCTGTTTCAGCAATTCGACCCGCACCGGAATCTCCGCCCGCAGATTGATGCAGGGCGAGGCGCGCATCTGCAGCAGCAGCGCTTCAGGTGTATGCAGGTTGCCGATTTTCTTGCTCTCGGATTCGACGAAGACCGGTTTGTCGGGGTCAAAGCTGCGCAGTGCGAACCATAGCCGCGACTCGAACAATTTTTGCGCCGGTTGCGGGCGGGCAGGGTAGGCGCCAAGGACTGAACCCATGTGGGCAGCGAGATCTTCCAGATCGAGCACCTGGGCGTTGCAAGCCTGCATCGCATTCAGAAACCGACTCTTGCCGACGCCGGTTGGGCCGCAGATGACACGAAAATCGAGTCGCGCCGGCAACGCGTCCAATTCCTCGATGACATGATGCCGATACGCTTTGTGGCCGCCTTCAAGTTGCGCCGCATGCCAACCGACGGCGCGCAGGATCGTGGTCATCGCACCGCTGCGGCTGCCGCCGCGCCAGCAATAGATCAGCGGCCGGTAGTCGCGTGGCTTGGCATGAAAATAGGTTTCAAGATGATGCGCGATATTGCGTGAAACCAGCGCTGCGCCGACCTTTTTGGCGTCGAACGCGGAAGATTGTTTGTGCAGGGTGCCGACCATCGCGCGTTCTGCGTCATCCAGCACGGGCAACGAGATCGCTCCGGGAACGTGGTCATCTTCAAACTCGCCGGGCGAGCGGACGTCGATGATTTCATCGAACGCAAACAACTCATCCATGCCGGCTTTGCCTTCCTTTCGCTTTTGCATGGCGCTGCTTGAATCGGTTTTGGATTGTTTGTCGGTCACGCGTTCTTGTCCCGCATCAGGCGGGATTTTTCGCGCTGCCAATCGCGGTCCTTTTGTACGGCGCGCTTGTCGTGCAGTTTCTTGCCCTTCGCCAGGCCGATTTCCAGTTTGACCCGGCCTTTGCTGAAATGCAGGTTGAGCGGCATCAACGTGTAACCGGCCTGCTGAACTTTGCCGATCAATTTGCGAATTTCGTGCGCATGCAGCAACAGTTTTCGACTGCGTACCGGGTCTGGATTGATATGGGTTGAAGCGGTCGGCAAGGGGCTGATATGGCAGCCGATCAACCAGACTTCTTCTTTCTTCAGAATCACATACGCTTCCTTGAGCTGGGAGCGCCCGGCGCGTATGGCTTTGACTTCCCAGCCTTGCAGCATCAAGCCCGCTTCATAGCGTTCCTCGATGAAATATTCATGAAATGCTTTCTTGTTGTCGACGATGTTCATGGCGCGAAGGGGCAGGAGCGGTTGGCAGGAGCGGGAGGTAAAAGCGGGTGGCAAAAGCGAGCGGGATTTCGTGCTATTTTAGCAGGCCGATTCCCTGAACCCTTTGCGCTCGCTATGGCTGAAGTTGTGAAATCCGTCCTTGTGCCGTATTCGGCGGAAGAGATGTTCGTGTTGGTTGATGGCGTTGAACGCTATCCGCAGTTTTTGCCCTGGTGCGGCGGTACTGAATTGCATTTTCGTGATGAGGTGACGACAGAAGCCACGATCCACATCCAATACATGCAGGTGAAACAACATTTCACCACCCAGAACAGCAAGCGCCATCCGGAAGAAATGCATATCCGCCTGAAAAGCGGCCCGTTTCGCAAGCTGGAAGGCTCCTGGCACTTCAAAAAGCTGTCACCTGAAGCCTGCAAGATCGATTTCGTCATGCACTACGAGTTTTCCAGCAGCCTGTTGGAAAAAGTGCTCGGCCCGGTATTCGGCATGTTGACCAACAATATGGTGGACGCTTTTGTGCGTCGCGCTGAACAGGTTTACGGCGAAAGATGAGCGAGCAGATTCACATTGAAGTGGTTTACGCCCTGCGCGATCGGCAGAAAGTCGTTTCCGTGCATTTGGCTGCCGGCGCCACTGTACGCGACGCGGTCGAACGATCCGGCTTGCAGGCCGAGTTTCCGGAAATCGACCTGGCGGCGAACAAATTCGGCATCTGGAACAAGTTGGCCAAGTTGGACGCTGCGCTACGCGATAAGGATCGCGTCGAAATCTACCGTCCATTGATTGCCGACCCGAAGGAAGTGCGCCGTCAGCGGGCTGCTGAAGGCAAAGTCATGAAAAAAGGCGGCGGCGACGCGGAAGCGGGTTGATAGGAGTTTGCGTGCGTGTTTGCGCTGGCGACCCGACCCGAAGAGGGCGACCTCACTTTCGCTCGGTTTTTCTCTCAGTACTCGGTAGCTTGAGTTGTTCCAATCCCAGCTTGACCTGGCTGGAAGCGAATCCGGCATGTCTTATAACGCCGGCGCTGTCTCCCACGGCGGCAGCTTCCTGAGCCGCCTGCAAGGCCGATTCGGCGGTGGTCCAAAGCGCAAATTTCACTCTCGCATCGCTAACATCGTTTTCGGCTTGGATCAGCAGGGCTCGGGCTTCCGGGGTGATGCTTGCGGTTGTCGCTTGGTTGGCGGCTTGTGTCGATTCAGTTGAGGCACAGCCGGTCATGCCGAATGTGGTTAACCCCGCGCTCAAACCGACGATCAGCCCAGTGACAATCGTGAAAACGTACCTAGTGCTGATGCCTGCCATTGGATTTTGATGATCTGAACTCGATAGGCAGAAACATAGATTGCCGGCTGTCAGCAAGTCAATTGCTTCCGGTCAGCATATTTTCGGTGCAACCTTGGGAGCCGCCAGTCGCATCGGTATAATGCCGTTTTTGTGCGCCAGGTCTATCCATCATGCGAGTTTTGCAAAAAGCACTGACGTTCGACGACGTCCTTCTTATTCCTGCGTATTCCGGCATTCTGCCGCGCGATGTCAGTCTGAGAACCCGGTTTACCCGGGAGATTTTCCTGAATTTGCCAGTTGTATCCGCCGCGATGGATACCGTTACTGAAGCGCCCATGGCGATTGCGATGGCGCAGGAAGGCGGCATCGGCATCATTCACAAGAATCTGACTCCCGAGTTGCAGGCCGCCGAAGTGGCCAAGGTCAAGCGTTACGAATCCGGCGTAGTGAAAGACCCAATCACCATCAGCCCGGGCATGAGCGTGCGCGATGTGCTGGAAATCACCCGCCGTTACCGTATTTCCGGCCTTCCGGTGGTGGATGAGTTGGGCCGGGTGATGGGTATCGTCACCAATCGCGATCTGCGTTTTGAAACCAATCTCGACCATCTGGTGAGCGAGATCATGACCCCGCGCAACAAATTGGTGACGGTGAAAGAAGGTGTCAGCAAAGAAGAAATCATCGCGCTGCTGCACAAGCACCGGCTTGAGCGTCTGGTTGTGATCAATGACGATTTCGAGTTGAAGGGCCTGATCACCGTCAAGGACATCCGTAAATCAAGCGAACACCCGCTGGCCAACAAGGACAACATGGGCCACCTGCTGGTCGGCGCTGCGGTCGGCGTCGGTCCGGAGAATGAAGAACGTATTGCCGCGCTGGCCGAGGCGGGCGTTGATGTCATCGTGGTCGATACCGCGCATGGCCATTCCCAGGGCGTGCTGGATCGCGTCAAGTGGACCAAGATGAAATACCCGCATATCCAGGTCATTGGCGGCAACATTGCTACCGCCGATGCCGCACTGGCACTGGTCGATCATGGTGCTGACTGCGTCAAGGTCGGCATCGGCCCCGGCTCGATCTGCACGACGCGGATCGTCGCCGGCGTTGGCGTGCCGCAAATCACCGCCGTCGCCAATGTGGCTGCCGCGCTGGCTGAGTCAGGCGTGCCGCTGATCGCCGATGGCGGCATTCGTTATTCCGGCGATATCGCCAAGGCCATCGCGGCCGGCGGTCATTGCGTCATGCTGGGCGGACTGCTCGCTGGCACGGATGAAGCGCCAGGTGAAATCGAGCTGTATCAGGGGCGTTCCTACAAGTCGTATCGCGGCATGGGCTCTCTCGGTGCGATGCAGAAGGGCTCCAAGGACCGCTATTTCCAGGACAACGAAAGCAATGCCGACAAGCTGGTGCCGGAAGGCATCGAAGGCCGCGTGCCGCACAAGGGCAGCGTCCTTTCCGTGCTGCATCAATTGATGGGCGGCCTGCGTTCGTCGATGGGCTACCTCGGCGCGGCCAGCATCGAGCGTTTCCACGAGACCGCGCAGTTCGTTGAAATCACCAATGCCGGCATCAAGGAATCGCACGTCCACGACGTGCAGATCACCAAGGAAGCACCGAACTACCACGTTTGATCCGCCCATGCTGAATGAGCAGGCCATTCTCGACGCAGCCCGACGCGCTGCCGCAGCTGCGACACATCCGGCCAGTGTGATGTTGTTTGGCTCCTACGCGCGCGGTGAAGCGGATGATCAGTCCGATCTTGATCTGCTGATTATTGAAGACGAAGTAGCCGACAAAGCGAGTGAGTATTTGCGTATTCATCGCGCCATCGGGCCGATCGGCGTCGGCGTCGATGTGCTGGTATTTTCTCGGCGGGACTTCGATCGGCGAAGTCTGGTGCCCGGTTCACTGCCGCATCGGGTCCGTCAAGAAGGCAGACTTCTCTATGACACCACAAGCTGAAGAGGTGCTACGACTGCTGCGTCTGGCGAAACGCGATCAAGGCACCTTTGGCTTGCTCCTCTCAATGCCGCAATCGGAACTGTCAGCGCTTGGCTTCCATGCCCAACAATCCGCAGAGAAGGCGCTGAAAGCGGTCACCGTGCATGCGGGATTGACTATGCCAAGAACGCACGATCTGGTGGCGTTGGGTTCGCTGCTAACCGATAGTGGCGTAGAACTGCCTGTCTCTGCTGATGAACTGCGTTTGCTGAACCCTTTTGCCGTCGAATTTCGCTATGACGATGAAATCGTCGCTCTAGTCACTCGCGATCAACTCGCGGACATGCTGGCCGCGATCCTTGAATGGGCCGCTGCTTGCATACATCGTGTTGCTGATGTGCCCGAATAACCGGTTTCTCCAAGGCTTACTTCCAAATCATGCACGCCAAAATCCTGATTCTCGACTTCGGTTCCCAATACACCCAGCTTATCGCCCGTCGCGTGCGCGAAGCGAATGTCTACTGCGAACTGCATCCTTACGATGTTTCCGAGCAGTTCATTCGTGACTTCGCGCCGGCCGGCGTGATTCTCTCCGGTGGCCCCGCGTCGGTGACCGAGGACGACACCCCGCGCGCGCCGCAGGCGGTGTTCGAGCTGGGCGTGCCGGTGCTGGGCATCTGTTACGGCATGCAGACCATGGCCGCGCAACTCGGCGGCAAGGTGGAAACCGCCAGCCACCATGAATACGGTTACGCCGAATTGCGCGCGCGTGGGCATTCCAGGTTGCTTGCCGATGTGCAGGATCGCGTCGATCCCGACGGCAAAGCCTGGCTCGATGTCTGGATGAGTCACGGCGACCGCGTCGTCGAGTTGCCGCCCGGCTTCAAGGTGATCTGCGACAACGCCTCGACGCCGGTGGCCGGCATGGCTGACGAAGAGCGCCATTTTTATGGCCTCCAGTTCCATCCGGAAGTTACCCACACGTTGCAAGGCAAGGCCATCATTGATCGCTTCGTGCATGAACTGTGCGGCTGCGGCCAGGACTGGAATATGCCGGACTACATTGTCGAAGCAGTCGCCAAGATCCAGGCCACGGTCGGCAACGATGAAGTCATCCTCGGCCTGTCAGGCGGCGTCGATTCCTCAGTCGCGGCCGCGCTGATTCACCGCGCCATCGGCGACAAGCTGACCTGCGTCTTTGTTGATACCGGCCTGCTGCGACTGTACGAAGCCCAGCAGGTCATGGAAACCTTCGGCAAGAACCTTGGCGTCAAGGTCATTCACGTCGATGCCACCGAACAGTTCATGGGCAAGCTGGCCGGCGTCGCCGACCCGGAGAAGAAACGCAAGATCATCGGCGGCGAGTTCGTCGCGGTGTTCCAGACCGAATCCGCCAAGCTGGAAAACGCCAAATGGCTGGCGCAGGGCACCATTTACCCGGACGTCATCGAATCCGCCGGCGCCAAGAGCAAGAAAGCGCATGCCATCAAAAGCCACCACAACGTCGGCGGTCTGCCCGACGACATGCACCTGAAGTTGCTGGAACCCCTGCGTGAACTGTTCAAGGACGAAGTGCGCGAACTCGGTGTCGCCCTTGGCCTGCCGCATGACATGGTCTACCGCCACCCATTCCCCGGTCCCGGATTGGGCGTGCGCATCCTCGGTGAGGTGAAGCAGGAATACGCCGATCTGCTGCGTCGCGCAGATCACATTTTTATTGAAGAGTTGCGCGCAAGTGGTTGGTATGAAAAGACTTCCCAGGCGTTTGCGGTGTTTCTACCGGTGAAGGCAGTCGGTGTCATGGGCGATGGCCGCACCTACGATTACGTCATCGCGCTGCGCGCCGTGCAGACCCAGGATTTCATGACCGCGCACTGGGCTGAATTGCCTTACGCGCTGCTGGGCAAGGTCAGCAACCGCATCATCAACGAGATTCGCGGCATCAACCGGGTGACTTACGACATCACCGGTAAACCGCCAGGAACCATCGAGTGGGAATGACTCAACCCCTAACAAAAACCAAAACCGCCTGTTTTACAGGCGGTTTTGTATTTCTGTCGCTGGTTTGAGCGGCGGGTGAATACATCATCCATTTTTCGAGCCATCAGGTATTGATATGGAATTCTTTGCCAACGCGCCTTGTGCGCTGACTGAAACACAACTGCAGGCAGCCATTACCGGGCCGCGCCTGGCGGAATGTTGCGCTTCGATCGATCGAGTAATCGACTGGAAGGGTGATCGCGGCGAGATTTACTGTCTCTGGGGTCAATTCATCGTGCATCGAGAAGTCATTCATGGCGGTCTACGTTTTACCCTCCCCGAATGTCCCAATGCCCTGGCCTGGACGCTGACTTGCGGCACCGATTCAGCGTCTCCTTCGATCCAGATTCACTGCACGATCAATCGCCGCACGCACGAACCAGAGTTCATAGAATCCATCCGCATGTTTGTCGAAGATTGGCGCTTGGGGATGGCGCGGCTTTGCGCAGCTGCCTGAATAGGACGTGGGTGTAATTCGACAGACAGAAATAAAGCCGGCATCGCCGACTGTTTGTTATTGCGGCACGGGATAAGCCGTTGGTGTTTTCTCTTCACCACTTCCACCAAAGTCGACTTTCGGCGGTGCACTGATCGCTTTCTCGTTTTCCACCGTGAAACTCGCTTTCGGTTCATGGCCAAACATCATTGCGGTTAGGTTGCTGGGGAAGGAACGCACCGTGATGTTGTAGTCCTTTACCGTTTCAATGTAACGATTGCGGGCGACGGTGATTCGGTTTTCGGTGCCTTCCAGTTGCGCTTGCAGGTCTCTGAAACCGGCATCGGCTTTTAGCTGCGGGTAATTTTCCGAGACCACCAGCAGGCGGCTCAAGGCGCTTGAGAGTTCGCCTTGCGCGGCCTGGAATTTCTCCAGTGCGGCTGGGTCGTTGACCAGCTCCGGTGTTGCCGCGATCTGGCCGACGCGGGCGCGGGCGGCGGTGACTTCGGTCAGCACCTTGGCTTCGTGCGCGGCGTAGCCTTTGACGGTATTGACCAGATTCGGTACCAGGTCGGCGCGGCGCTGATACTGGTTGAGTACTTCCGACCAGCCCGCTTTGACTGCTTCATCCTGGGCTTGCAAGGTGTTGTAGCCGCAGCCGCTCAGGCTCAGAACGGAAATCAACATAACAATTGAAATCAATATCTTGCGCATTGCATTTACCTTTAAGGATGAGGTTTATTCAAGTCTTCAATGACTGCATCGTATTGCGCGCCAGAACCAGATCTTCCCAGACTTTGGCCTTGTCCAGCGGATTACGCAGCAAGTAAGCCGGATGATATGTCACCACCAATGGCACGCCGCGATAGCGATGCACCTGGCCGCGTAGTTTGCCGATCGGCGTATCGGTGGCAAGCAGGCTTTGCGCGGCGAAGCGACCCAGCGCCACGATCAGCTTGGGCTGGATGAGTTCGATCTGACGTTCCAGATAGGGCAGGCAGGCGGCCACTTCATCCGGTTTCGGGTCGCGATTGGCCGGCGGGCGTGATTTCAGCACGTTGGCAATGAATACATTGTTGCCGCGTGCGAGGCCAATCGCGGCCAGGATCGCATCGAGCAACTTGCCGGCATCGCCGACAAACGGTTCACCCTGACGATCCTCGTTGGCGCCTGGCGCTTCACCAATGAACAGCCATTCGGCATGCGGGTCACCGACACCCGGCACCGCTTGCAAGCGAGATTTGGCCAACTCGCAGCGGGTGCAGGATTGAATCGCGGCATTCAGCGCGGACCAGTCCATGTCGCCAATATGACGCTGGTCGCCAATCGGCGCGAGCGGGACGGACTCTTGCAGCTCAGGCTGCGTGGTTGGCTGCAATGTTTCCTTCAGGAGCAGCTCTGGGGCAGGGCGGGCAGGCGAAGCAACCTGTTCCGGGACGGCGATAACGCTGACAGGTTGTTGAATGGGTTGCCGCGTAGCTTCAATCTCGGGGGTATGTTCCACCGGCGCGCGCAGCCGCCATGCCGGCCACAAGCCGAGCACTTGCAAGCGATCTTGTCTGGAAAGACTCATGTCGACAGCCACATCAGAACAGCATCCGCATCACCAACGCGTCTTCCGCGCCCTGATCGCACGGGTAATAGCCTTTTCTCAGCGCGATGGTTTCAAAACCGAGACGCTGGTAGAGGAACACGGCGGCGGTATTGGAGGGGCGGACTTCCAGATAAAGGCATTCAGTGCGATGACTGCGTGCGGTGTCGATCAGATGCTCGACCAATTGGCGCCCGAAGCCACGCCCTTGCCAGTCCGGGGCGACACAACAGTTGAGGATGTGGCCTTCATCCGCCGCCAGCATCATCACCCAGTAGCCCGCTGTTTTGCCGTCAATCTCGGCCAGCCAGCAGGAATAGCCCGACTCCAGGCTGTCCCTGAAATTGCCCAGGGTCCAGGGATACGGGTAGGCGGCACGCTCGATGCGGATGACGTCATCCAGATCATCCTCGCGCATCGGCCGGAAATTGAATTCAAGTGGTTTCAGGATTGCATTCATCGTTTCAAGCCTTGACTTTCAACGCTCGCAAATCTTTAGCGCGACTTTATTGCGGATATACAGCGGCTCGGCCTTCTCCGCCGATTCACCTTCTCCGCGCTGCAGTCGCGGCGCCGCCAGGCGGGCCATGGCGCGGGCATGCGGAATGAGGCTGGCATCGATCCGCTTGAGATGCGATTGCGCCAGGTTCGGGTATGCCGCAAAACCGGAACCAACGCCGACGAAATCATCACTTTCCGGCAAAGGGACGGCATCCGGCGGGCAGACCAGCGGTCCGGCGAGGCAATGCCAGGTGGCGCTTTCAAGCTGGCCTTCACGTTGATAGAGTGCGGCATAGACCTCATGCATCCGCGCATCCAGGCAGGCAAGTACTTGATCCGCGCCGGCTTCCTCGGCCAGCGTTTCCAGGGTCGAGATGCCCAGCACCGGCAGGTCGGCGGCCAGCGCGAGACCTTGCGCAACACCACTGGCAATGCGCAAGCCGGTGAACGATCCCGGACCCATGCCATAGACCAGAGCATCGAGTTGATGCAGGGTCAGGCCGGATTCGGCGAGCAGTTCCATCAGCATTGGCACCAGCAAATCGGAATGCTTCTGGCCGGCGTGGATTTCGCGCGAAGTGCAGACGCCGTCTATCCACAGCGCCGCGCTGCACCATTCAGTGGCGGTATCGAAAGCAAGAAATTTCAAGGCGGGACGGCGGCTGGGAAAGTGAGTGATTTTAGCGGACGCAGGGCGACAGGCGGCGATCGGTTTAGCGCGCATCCGTTTCAACTACATACAGCTCCATCAACACGCGTTTCCACGGATCGCGGCTCTTTTGCAGATGCAGGATGCGGCCTCCGACTTGCGTGCCGCGATCCATCAGTCTGGCCAGATCGATGTTGTCGGCGCGTGGCGCATAACCAATCTGCACGCCGCGCCATTCGACACGTACCGCAAGCGGGTCATACGGGTTGGCAGGTTCGCGCTTGAGTTGCAGCGGGTCGCCAACCTGCATCAAAGGAAACAGCGTCGCGCCGGCGTAATGTTGAAAGCCGGCCAACGGCGATGTCTGCAAAACGAAGTAATGCTGAGCGGCCGCCCAGGCAGGGCTTGAAAACAGCCAGATCAGCCATCCCAGGCCGAGTTGGATGAATCTGGCGTAGGCGAGGTTCGGCACCCGCTGACTATGCCGCTGCCGCATCACTGGAGGGCGAAATCGGTGAAGCAAGCGAAAAAAACGCTACCGCTTCATCCCGCTTGCGGCTGCGCTTCATTGGCGGCAGCGCTTGCCAGATGCGGCGGCCGTAGGGTTTTTCGACCAGGCGCGGGTCGCAGATCATCAACACGCCGCGATCGCTTTCACGCCGAATCAGGCGTCCGGCGCCCTGTTTCAGGCTGATCACGGCATGCGGCAACTGGTAATCGAAGAACGGGTTTTTACCGGCCCGCTTCATGGCTTCCATGCGCGCAGCCAACACTGGATCGTCCGGCGGTTGGAATGGCAGGCGGTCGATGACAACCAGCGAAAGCGCGTCACCGGCCACGTCAACGCCTTCCCAGAAGCTTTGGCTGCCGAGCAGGATGGCATTGCCAAGGCGGCGGAATTCGTCGAGCAGATCGGTGCGGCTCTTGTCGCCCTGCAGCAGAAGCGGAAAGTCGATGCCGGTTGCCGCCATGCGTGCCTGCAACAGCCGATAGGCTTCATTCATCGCCCGCAACGAGGTAAACAGCATGAAGGCGCCGCCACCGCTGGCGTTCAACAACGGCAAGGCGGCTTCCACCACGGCTTCGGTATAACCGGGTGAATTCGGGTCCGGCATGGCTTCCGGGACATACAGCAGGGCTTGGTTTGCATAATCGAAGGGACTGTCCCAGACGGCGGTTTCGGCTTCCTTGAGGCCGATTTCGTGCAGGTAATGCGAAAAATCCTTGCGCACCGACAAGGTCGCAGAGGTGAATATCCAGGCACGGGCATCGTTCTCGATCTGGCGCGCGAAGAGCTCGCCGGCATTCAGCGGCGTCGCGTGGAACAGCACGGAATGCGTGGCGGCTTCCAGCCAGCGCACGATGACGCCGTCCAGATTGGCGCCGACCTCCGCCGCTGGTGTCAGCCACCGCTCAAGGCGGCCGGCCGCTTCATGGCAGCGCACATGCAGCTTTTCAAGTTCGTCGGCCCGTTCGGCCTGGCTTTCCAGCAGGACGTCGAGTTTGGCCAGTGCGGCGACCAGTTCATCCAGCGCGCCACGGAAATCGCTCCGTTCCAGGCCGCGCGCAGCCGGCATCCGGGCCTGCGCCGGGCCGAGGCTGAGACGAACCTGTTTGGCGGCGATTTCCAGTTCACCCACCGCCTGCGGCAATTCGGCAAAATCGGCGGCGTTGATCGCGGCTTCGACGCGGACATCGCGGCAAAGATCAAGCAACATACCGGTGGTCACCGTCTCGCCAAAAAACAGGCTGGCGGTAGCGGGCAACTGGTGCGCCTCATCGAAAATCACCGCATTGCTCGCCGGCAACAATTCACCGGCGCCTTCATCCTTGAGCCAGACATCGGCAAAAAACAGATGGTGATTGACCACCACCAAGTCAGCTTCCAGTGCTTTCTTGCGGGCTTTCAGGACAAAACAGGCTTTGTGATGCGGGCAGTCACCGCCCAGACAGTTGTCGCGCGTCGAGGTCGCCCAGGCCCAGGCGGGCGAATCTTCCGGCACATCGCTGCAGGCCATGCGGTCGCCTGAATCGGTGAATGCCGCAAAGCGGGCGATTGACCGCAAATGTTGCGCATCCTCACGGGTTTTGAAGCGGCCTTCGGACAGCGCACGTTCCAGATGATAAGGACAGACGTAATTGGCGCGACCCTTCAACAAGGCAACGCTGATCGGTTGCGCCAGGGCTTCCCGCACCGCCGGGATGTCGCGATGAAACAATTGATCCTGCAGCGTTTTGGTGCCGGTGGAGACGATGACCTTGCCGCCAAAGATCAAGGTCGGCACCAGATAGGCCAGCGTTTTCCCGGTGCCGGTGCCGGCTTCCGCGACCAGATGCGCACGCCGCTCCAACGCCGAAAAGATCGTGCGGGTCATTTCGAGTTGCTGCGGGCGTGGCCGATAGTGGGAAAGGACGCGGCTGAGCGGCCCGCTATCGGAAAAGATGTCATCCAGATTCATCCGGCGAGTTTATCCGAGGGGCTGCGCCAGCGAGTCGCCCAATCGCGATATCCGCGCCGATGCCCACCATTGGAGATGGAAAAGGCATCTTGAATACGGTTTGGACTCTTCGCGCTATCTTCGTGCCTGGATTAGCGGAATTGATGTTGAATCGGTACTGAGTGGTATCGATCCACACCTGCCGGTCGAGTCACCGTCGAGCCTGCGGCGGGTTTCTGCAATCAAGCCGCCGATCAGTTACCGCGCTTCTCCAACCACGCCAGCAAGGTTTCATACAACCTGTCCGGATCAACCGGCTTGGCGATGTGGTCGTTCATACCGGCATCAAGGCAGGCTTTACGATTCTCGTCGAAAGCGTTAGCGGTCATCGCCAGGATCGGCGTTTGCGCGTAGGCGGGCAGCGCCCGGATTGCCAGGGTGGCTTCGACGCCGTTCATGTGCGGCATCTGCATGTCCATCAGGATCAGGGCGTAGGTGTTTTGTTTGACCAGTGCCAGCGCCTGCAGGCCGTCCTCGGCCAGATCGACGAGCAGGCCGGCATCCTCCAGCAGGCCGCGTGAGACTTCCTGGTTGATCGGCTCGTCCTCGACCAGCAGGACGCGGGTGCCGGTGTACTCGGTTTGCAGGCGCTCGTCGGCAGTCTTCCCGGTATAAGTCGGTGCTGGCGAGACGGTTTCGGTGGATTTACCCAATCGGACGGTAAACCAGAAGGTGCTGCCTTGTCCCGGCGTGCTCTCGACGCCGACCTCCCCGCCCATCAGTTGCACCAGACGCTTGGTGATGGCCAGGCCCAGGCCGGTACCGCCGTACTTGCGGGTCATCGACCCATCGGCCTGTTCGAAGGCGGTGAACAGGCGTTTCTGGTCCTCCTGGGCGATGCCGATGCCGGTATCGGCGACTTCGATGCGCAGCAGGACGCCTTCCAAGTGGTCTTCCAGCCGGCGCGCACGCACGGTGATCGAGCCATGATCGGTGAATTTGAGGGCGTTGCCGGCGAGATTGAGCAGGATCTGGCCGAGGCGCATCGGGTCGCCCAGGAATGTCATACGGGGAACTTCGGGCTCCAGATCGACCAACAGTTTGATCTGCTTTTCCTCGGCCTTGTGACCGAGCAGGCTGAGCAGGTTTTCCAGCACTTCACCAAACCTGAAACTGACGCTTTCAAGGGTCATGCGATCGGCTTCGATCTTTGAGATGTCGAGGATGTCGTTGATGACGCCAAGCAGGTGCTGTGCAGAACTCTTGCTTTTGTTCAGCCAGTCGATCTGTTGCGGGTCGGTGGCGCGGCGCAGCGCCATGTCGGTCATGCCCATGACGCCGTTCATCGGCGTACGCAGCTCGTGGCTCATGTTGGCAAGGAAGGTGCTTTTGGCGCGGTTGGCGGCTTCGGCGGCTTGTTTGGCGATGGAAAGTTCGGCGGTGCGGGTGTCGACCAGTTGTTCAAGGTGGTGTCGATAGGTGTCGAGTTCGGCTTCGGCGGCTTTACGTTCGGTGATGTCAATGCCGACACCAAGCAGGTAAGCCTGACCGTCGAGCAGCATGCGCGTGCCGCTGAAGTGGTAAGGGCTGCCTTGCCCGTGTCGATTTCGGAAGACAGCCTCGACGCTTGCCACGCCGTACAGAAAAACCTGCTGCATGGCATTGGCGATACTTTCCTGATCGGCGCCGATAAAAAAGTCCGGCCCATGCATCGTCGCCAGTTCGCTATCGCTGTAACCGGAAACCTTCTGGAAATGCTGGTTCCAGCGCAGGAAGCGACCGCTGGCATCGAACATGTAGAACACGCCGGGGAGTGCATCGATGATGTCGGTCGAAAACTGCTGCTCATGCAACAAGGCCGCCTCGGCGCGCTTGCGCTCGTCGATGTTGACCGAATAGCCTGCCGCGAGCAGAGGGCGCCCCTCCGAGTCACGCTGCACCACCCGGCCCACCGATTGCAGCCAGTGGTAGCCGCCAGCGTTGTCGTCCAAGCGGTATTCAAAATCGAAGCCGCGCGTGTCGTCCGGTTGCAGGGCCTGCTCAATATTCTCCGTGAATCGCGTGCGGTCATCGGCGTGCACCCGGGCCAGCCAGCCTGCCAGCGTATCAGGAGCATCGGCCTTATCCAGACCCAGACCGATCATGGCGCTGCCATCGTAGGCCAGCTTGCCGGTGGTGAAGTCCATTTCCCAAATCAGGATCTTGGACGCGTCCAGGGCCAGGGCGAGACGACGTTCTTCCCGTTTTTGCTGGGTAATATCATCGTAAAGCCCGAGCACGCCCATGACTTCGCCTTGCCGGTCGTAGAGCGGCACCTTGGAGGTGCGCAACCAGATGGTTTTACCATCCGGGGTGGTTTGCGGTTCCTCGAAGTTGACTCGGGCCTGGCCGGTGCGCATGACTTCCTGATCGTCGGCGCGGTAAAGCTCGGCTTGCGCGGCCCAGCCCATGGCAAAGTCGTCCTGGCCGATCAGTTCCGCCGGGCTTTGCTTGCCGGCATCGCCCGCAAACAGGGGGTTACAGCCCAGGTAGCGGCAGTCGCGATCCTTCCAGAAGACGCGGATCGGCGCAGTGTCGATGACCAGCTGCAGTACGTCGCGCGAGGTAGCCAGCGCTTTCGACATTTCCGCCAGGGCCAGTGCGGCAGCATGGCGCTCAGTAACGTCACGGGCAAAACCGACCGTGCCCACCACGCTGCCTGCTGCGTCGAAGACCGGCGCCTTGTAGGTCTCGAACCATTTTTGCGTCCCATCGGCATCGACGATCTCCTCCTCCACGCTCTGCTTTTTCCCGGAAGCGAGGACGGCCCGATCGTCGGCCCGATAGCCTTCGGCCAAGTCGGCGGACGCAATGTCGAAGTCGTTCTTGCCGACCAGTTCGTCGCCGTTGCGCTGGCCGAACAACTGCACAAAGCCCTGGTTGACGGCGAGGAAACGGCTCTCGGTATCCTTGAGCCAGACGGCGAAGGGGAAGTTGTCGAGCAAGGCGCGCTGGTACTGCTCGCGCTGCTGCAGTTCGCGCTCATTTTGCTTGCGCTCGGTGATGTCCTCGCCGGCTGACAGGCTGCCGATGATGTTGCCGTCCTTGTCGCGGATGCTGCTGTTGTGCCAGGCGATCAGGCGCTCTTCGCCGCTGCGGGTGCGCACCGGGTTTTCGTAGTATTCCGAACCGGCGAGCTTGCCCGCCAACGCCATTTTGAACACTGCGCGCACCTGATCGGCATCAATGCTGCGCGGCAGACAGGTGGCAAACCAATCCTGGCCAATCAACTCGTCTTCGCTGTAACCCAATATCAGGCATCCCTTGCGGTTGACCAGCGTGATGCGTCCCTCGGTGTCGAGCGCGACAATCATCGCCTCCACCGTCGCCAGGATGTTGCGGGTACTGTCCC
>CAZUSF010000012.1:0-2835 GCA_964623355.1 uncultured Thiobacillus sp.
TTCGCGGCGAAGCAGGGGCTTTCCGAACAGGATGCGCTGAAGAGTGTGGCAACGGCAGGCATGGAAGTGAAATCCATCGAGTTCGTGAAGCAGGGCGCCGAGGTTTATCACAAGGTTTGATAACGCCAGCGCCGGCAAGCGTCGGAGCACACGTTCAGGTCAAATACCCCGGATTCCATTTCATTGCATCCGGGCTACGCGAATTGGTAAACCTGTAGCCCGGATGCAGCGCAGCGAAATCCGGGGGAGTTCAGTGCACTACCCAGCACCTGTGCATAGGTACAGGTCAACCCCCCGGACTGCATTGCATTCCATCAATCGGTATCTCCCTGATCGCGTCGGGGTGGATTTCCGCACGTTTTGCCCCAAGTTCCTTTCAGTCAGCCAACCGCTCGTACGCGCCTGAAACCTGGACCCCACAATGCCGATCACCGCCATCCCCTTCGACAACACTTATGCCCGCGACCTGCCAGGCTTCTACGAACCTTGCCAGCCCGCGACGGTTCGTGATCCGGTGTTGCTGTTCCTTAACCACGGTCTGGCGGAAGAATTGCAGTTGGGCCTGGCCGGCCTCGACGATGCCGCGCTGGCAGCGATGTTCTCCGGCAATGCGCTGCCGGAGGGGGCGCAGCCGATCGCCCAGGCCTATTCGGGGCATCAGTTCGGGCAGTTCAATCCGCAACTGGGCGACGGCCGGGCGCTGCTGATCGGGGAAGTCATCGACCGCCAGGGCCGCCGGCGCGATATTGCGTTGAAGGGTTCGGGGCGCACGCCTTTTTCCCGCCGAGGCGATGGCAAGGCGGCGGTGGGACCGATGCTGCGCGAGGTGCTGATCGGCGAGGCGATGCACGCGCTGGGCATTCCCACCACGCGCGCGCTGGCGGTGGTGTCCACCGGCGAGCCGGTGTTTCGTGAGCGCACGCTGCCTGGGGCCATTCTTACGCGCGTAGCCGCAAGCCATCTGCGTGTGGGCACTTTCCAGTATTTTGCTGCCCACGGCGGGCTGGAGCAGGTGCGCCAACTCGCCGATTACGCCATCGCCCGGCATCACCCGGAATTGATGGACGCGGAGAGTCGCTACCTGGATTTCCTGCGCGCCGTGGCGGAACGCCAGGCGGCGCTGATCGCCCGCTGGATGCATGTGGGCTTCATCCATGGCGTGATGAATACCGACAACATGGGCATTCCCGGCGAGAGCATCGACTTCGGGCCCTGCGCTTTCATGGAGGCCTACGATCCGCGCGCGGTATTCAGTTCCATCGACGAAATGGGCCGCTACGCCTATGCAGCCCAGCCACGCATCGCCGGCTGGAACCTGGCTCGTCTGGCCGAGACGCTGCTGCCGCTGTTTGCCAACGACGAGGGCCGCGCCATCGAACTGGCCACCGAGGTCATCGATGCCTTCCATGCGCGTTATCAGCACCACTGGCTGGTCGGGCTGCGCGCCAAGCTGGGGCTGCGCGGCCAGGTTGAACAGGGCGATCATGTCGATACTGCCCTGGGTGAAAGCTGGCTTGACCTGCTGCATGCCCAACAGGTGGATTTCACCCTGGCCTGGCGGCGGCTGGCGGATGCAGCGGCAGGCAACGAGGCGCCGCTGCGCTCCCTGTTCGCCGGCCAGCCGGGGCTGGAACGCTGGCTGCAACGCTGGCGCGAGCGCTGCGCCGCCGAAGATGCCGCCACCCCGGATGCGGCCACGGCACGCGCCGAGGCCATGCGCCGGGTCAATCCCTGGCTGATTCCGCGCAACCATCGGGTGGAGGAAGCGCTGGCCGCCGCTTCGGATGAGGGTGACCTGGCGCCATTCGAGCAGCTGCTGAATGCGCTACGGCGCCCATTCGTCGAAGATCCCGCGCTGTCCCGCTACGCCGATCCGGCGCCGGGCGCCTTCATGGCGGAATTCCGCACCTTTTGCGGCACGTGATAGTTGACATGTTCCGGCCTGCCGCTGACTGTGACTTCACTTGGCTGAATCATTCGGTATGATCGCCGCGTTCATACCCCACAAACAACCAACAGGAGTCCAACATGGGTTTATTCGATAGCGTGGTCGGCAGTGTCTTGAACAACATGGGCGGCGGCAACGGCGCGGGAAATGCCGGCGGCGGCGACATCATGCAGATGGTCATGGGCTTGATGCAGCAGAACGGCGGTCTCGCTGGACTGGTCGAGATGTTCAACAAGAGCGGCTTGTCGCAACAGGCGGCATCATGGGTTGGCACGGGCGACAACCTGCCGGTTTCGGCTGACCAGATCAGCAACGTGTTGGGCAGTGGTCCGTTGGCCGATCTGGCGAGTAAGTTCGGCATTGATCCGCAACAACTCAGCGGCAGCCTGGCGCAATACCTGCCGGACGTAGTCAATCAGTTGACCCCGAATGGCCGCTTGCCGGACAACGCCAACGACACCGATGCACTTGGCCAGGGCTTGAACGCACTGGCCGGCAAATTGTTCGGCTGAACGCATGACCTCCCGCATTCCCCGCAACATCGGCATCTTCTTTCTTGTCCTGATTCTGCTGGGTGGCGGCTGGGTCTGGCTGACCCTGCACTGGAGTTATGCGGAAGGTGAACGCGCCGGCTACGTGCAGAAACTGTCGAAAAAGGGCTGGCTGTGCAAGACCTGGGAAGGCGAAATCGCGATGGTGACCATGCCTGGCGCCATTCCTGAGAAGTTCACTTTCACCGTGCCGGATGACCGCCTGGCCGAAAGAATCAATGTAATGGCTGGCCAACGCGTGGTGCTGCACTATCAGCAGCACAAGTTCATTCCCACGACCTGCTTTGGCGAAACCGAATATTTTGTTGATCAGGTCCGCTCGATTCAGGCCGAATC
>CAZUSF010000012.1:2935-22986 GCA_964623355.1 uncultured Thiobacillus sp.
GCTTTGGCGAAACCGAATATTTTGTTGATCAGGTCCGCTCGATTCAGGCCGAATCGACCCCGCTACCATCGCCCTCTGTTCAGCAGGGCCAGTTGCAAACACCGCGCTGATCTGCGCGGCGCCTTGCGCCGGATGAATCAAGTTTTATCAGTTTCGCAGACTCTGGCAGCGATACAACATCCAGCTCAAGCAAAACAAATTACCTGCAATTGCCGCCGGGTTTCTATCATTCGTAGTACTCCGTTTACCGAATGATTTTTCCACCCAGCAGGAGCATTACATGAGTGACGCACTCAACTATCTGATTGCCGTTCGCGGCGACGCCCTTGGTCATTACTTCAAGTTTCTGAAGGACACCGGCAAGCATCTTGACCCAAAGACGCGCAATCTGATCTCGGTAATCACCAAGGTGCATTCCCAGACCGCGCCGGGATTCAAGCAATATCTGACACGCGCGTTGCGTGAAGGCTGCACACCGATCGAAGTCATCGATGCGCTGTTGATGGCTTTCCCGGCCCTGGGGTTGGCCAAGATTGTCTGGGCGACCGAGATTCTGTTGGAAATGGACTTGCCTGAGTTCTCGCCGGAACTCATCAACAGCCTGCCGCAATGGCGTGAGGTGATGCCGGCGGCCGATATCGCCGACGGCGAAGTGAAACGGGTGACCTGCGGCGCCCGCACGGTGTTCGTCTATCGCGAAGGTGAGTCATACAAGGTTTATGACTCGCATTGCCCGCATCAGGTCACCAACATTCCGCATCTGGCGCTGGACGGCATGACGCTGACCTGCCCGAAGCATTTGTGGAAGTTCGATATTCGTAGCGGCGCATGTATCGAAAAGGGCAACCATCCGCTGAAAGCATTCGAGACCCAGGTGGAAGGCGGCCGGTTATACGCCATGTGGTAGATCGCAGTGGAGTTGGATGGCCCGCCATTCCAACTCTATAAATACGTTTTGACAGATGTGTATATGCAGCATTATCCTGCATCACTGTTTTATCCCATCTGTCAAAACGAATATGAATATTGACCAGCAAGCCTTTTTTGAAGCACTTAGCGATCCGATCCGCCGGCGCATTCTGGTGCTGCTGCTGATCCACGATGAACGCTGTGTCTGTGACCTGAACGCCGCGCTTGACGCGCCGCAACCCAAAGTTTCCCGCCATCTTGGCGTCCTGCGTGAAGCCGGTCTGGTGCTGACCCGGCGTGAAGGCGTCTGGATGCACTATCGCCTGCATCCCGATCTGCCTGCCTGGGCTGTGCGCGTACTCTGGCACATGAAAGAAGGCATGCCGGCGGAAGCGGCTATTCCCGACCAGGCCTGCCAAACCTGCGCCGCTTGACCTATTTGCTTAACCCATTTCTCAACCTGAAAGGCATCCCGATGAAAAACGTCCTGATTCTCTGCACAGGCAATTCCTGCCGTTCCCAGATGGCCGAAGTGCTGCTCAACCATGACCTGGCCGGCCAGGTGCATGCCTTGTCCGCCGGCACCAAGCCGCAACCCAAGGTGGCCGACGGCGCCATCGCAGCACTCAAGGAAGCCGGCCTGAACACTGAAGGGCTGCACCCGAAAGATGTCGATGCGGTGATGAACGAAAGCATCGATCTGGTGGTGACGGTGTGCGACAACGCCAAGGAAACCTGTCCGATCTTCCCGCGTCCGGTGAAGAGCATTCATCTGCCGTTCCATGACCCGCATGGCGAGCCGCTGGAAAGTTTCCTGACTGTGCGCGACGACATCCGCGCCCGCCTGGTCAGTGCCGTGCGCGCCGAATTCAATCTTTGATCCCCACCTTGCTGAAGGGAAATGCCATGTCCGAAGAAGTCTTGAATGTGCTGTTTTTATGTACCGGGAATTCCGCTCGCTCCATCCTGGCGGAGTCGGTTTTGAACAGCCTGGCTTTGAGCAGGGGCCGTTTTCGAGCTTTCAGTGCAGGCAGTCATCCCTCGGGCACAGTCAATCCGCTGGCGATTGAATTACTGGAAAAGAACCATTTGCCGACCGAAGGCTTGCGCAGCAAATCCTGGGATGAATTCGCCCAACCGGATGCGCCGAAGCTGGATTTCGTCTTCACCGTTTGCGATAACGCCGCGAATGAAGTCTGCCCGGTCTGGCCCGGCCAGCCGATGACCGCGCATTGGGGCGTGCCTGACCCCGCCGCCGTCGAAGGTAGTGACGACGTCAAACGCAAAGCCTTTTTTGTCGCCTTCAATCAATTGTCGAACCGCATTGCGTTGTTCGCCAATCTGCCGATCGACAAGCTGGATCGGATCAAGCTGCAAAAGGCTTTGCAGGACATCGGTAACTCATGACGCTCGCTCGCAAACTCGTTGCCGAGGCGCTCGGCACCGCATTCCTGCTCGCCGTCGTGGTTGGTTCCGGGATCATGGCCGAGCGGCTGGCGGGCGGCAATGTGGCGATTGCGTTGCTGGCCAACACCTTGGCCACCGGCGCGGGCTTGATCGCGTTGATCCTGACCTTCGGCCCGATTTCCGGCGCGCATTTCAATCCGGCGGTGACTCTGGCCGATGCCTGGGCCGGCGGCGTGCCCTGGCGCGACGTACCGGCTTACATCGTCGCCCAGATCGTCGGCGCATTTGCCGGCGTGGCGGCGGCGCATGGCATGTTTGATCTGCCGCTGTTCTTCGCCTCGCAACACGAGCGTGCCGGTCCGTCGCAATTGTGGAGCGAGTTCGTCGCCACCTTTGGCCTGCTGGCAGTGATCTGGGGCACGGTGAAGAGCCGGCCCTCGATTACCCCGGTGGTCGTCGGTTGCTACATCACCGCCGCCTATTGGTTCACCGCCTCCACCTCGTTCGCCAACCCGGCGGTGACACTGGCACGCGCGGCCTCCGACACCTTCGCCGGTATTCGTCCGCTGGACGCTCCCGGTTTCATCCTCGCGCAACTGCTTGGCGCATTTGCCGCCACGGCATTATTCAAATGGTTGATTCCCACCTTGCCGCAGAACAGCGAAAACGTGATGCTGCCGCACTCCGATTCACAGTAAGGCAGGCATCATGTTCAAGTCTCTTTTTCTGGTTGTTTCCACGCTGTTCTGTCTTGCCTCGGCGCAGGCCGCCGAGTTCGTGCCCAAAGCCGAAAAAGTAGTCGACAACCTCTACGCCATCGTCGGCCCGCTCGGCCAGCGCAGCAAGGACAACGATGGCTCCAACGCCAACTTCGGCTTCATCGTCACCGCGCAGGGCGTCATCCTGATCGACTCCGGCGCCAGCAAGCTGGGTGCGGAGAAGATCGCGGCGGCAATTGCACAGGTTTCCAAGCAACCCGTGCGCTGGGTGATCAACACCGGCAGTCAGGATCACCGCTGGCTGGGCAACGCCACTTTCGCCAGCCAGGGCGCGCAGATCTACGCGCTGAAACGCACCGCCGCGACGCAAACGGAATTCGCCAACCAGCACATGCAAATATTGGCTGGCTTCCTTGGCCCACGGCTGGATGGCACAAAACCCTTGCCCGCCACCACATTGCTTGATGGTGATGAAGCCACCGTCGAACTTGGTGGCGAGACGCTGACCCTTCGGTACACTGACGCCCACTTTCCCGGCGACGCCTGGGTCTGGCTGCCCAAGCGCAACGTGATGTTCACCGGCGATCTGGTCTACGTCGACCGAATCCTCGGCGTATTGCCTTGGTCCAGCGTCAAGAGCGGCCAGAAAGCATTCCATGCATTGGAAGCGCTGAACCCGAAATACATCGTGCCCGGACACGGCGGCGTCTGCGACCTGGCCAAGGCGAAGCGCGACTCCGGCGATTACGAGGACTTCCTCGCCAACGTGATCGGCAAAGCAGCGCAGGACATGGAACCGCTGGATACGACGCTGGACAAGTACGCCGATATGCCGCAGTTCAAGCATTTGCATAACTACAGCGACTTGCACCGCGCCAACATGAACCGGGCGTTCGTGGAGTTTGAAGCGAATTGATGCGCCCCACTGTGACCAGCCAACGTCATTCCCGCGCATGCGGGAATCCAGCAAATCCATCCGATTCGGGCATACCCGCTCACTTGATTCACGAACTGGATTCCCGCCTGCGCGGGAATGACGGCTAAGCCATGTTCGACGCCCTCGCCACCCTCCTCATCTTCGACCTTGCCGGCCTGACGCCAGATTCGCCGCTCGGCGCGGCGCTGCATTTTTTCGTCATGGACGTGGCGAAGATCCTGGTGCTGCTGACCGCGGTGATCTACATCATGGGCTGGATGCGCGCTCTGCTGACACCGGAACGCGTGCGGGCGATGATGAAAGGCCGCTCCGGTCCCGGCGCGCGCTTGACGGCGGTGGGTCTGGGCGCGGTGACGCCGTTCTGTTCCTGTTCGTCGATTCCGCTGTTCATCGGCTTCGTCGAAGCCGGCATTCCACTCGGCGTGACCCTGTCGTTCCTGATCGCCAGCCCGATGGTCAATCAGGTCGCGGTGGTGGTGCTGGCCGGCGTCATCGGCTGGCAGATGACCGTGATCTACGTGCTGACCGGACTGACCATCGCCTTCGTCGGCGGCTACGTGCTGCAGGCGTTCAAGCTGGAACGCTGGGTGGAAGATTATGTCTGGAAGATCCAGATGGGCGAGGCGGCGGTGATGGAACGCGACAACAGCCTGCGCGGTCGTCATGAATATGCCTGGAACGAGGTGCGCCAGATCGTCGGCCGGATCTGGAAATATGTGTTCATCGGCGTCGGTATCGGCGCATTCATCCACGGTTATGTGCCGGCCGATTTCATCGCCCGCATCGCCGGCGATGGCAGCGTGCTGTCGGTGATCGTCGCCGTGCTGGCCGGCATACCGATGTATTCCGACGCGGTCGGCATCATCCCGGTCGCCGAAGCGCTGCTCGGCAAGGGCGTGCCGATCGGCACCGTGCTGGCGTTCATGATGGCGGTGGTCGCACTGTCGCTGCCGGAAATGCTGATTCTGCGCAAAGTCGTGAAATGGCCGCTGCTCGGCCTGTTTGCCGCCTATCTCGCCACCGCTTTCGTGCTGGTCGGCGTACTGTTCAATGCCTTGAGGAGTTATCTATGAGCGCACTTCATCCTTCCATCGTTGCGCTGGTTTCGCTGGCCGCCAACATCGCCTCGAACCACCCGAAACAGGGCCTGTGCCAGGTTGATCGCCTGAAGGAATATGGCGTTCCCAAGAGCCAGATCGACAGCGTCATCGAAATCGCCAGGCATATCCGTGACGAAGCCGCGCAGGCGCTGGATGCAAAATTCGACGCAGCCTATGCGCAGGGATACGAACCGGCGAAGCCGAAGCTCAAGGTCGATCCGTTCGCCAACATCGCCGTGGTGGAAGGCGGTGCCTGTTGCACGCCAACAAAATCCGGGCAATCCTGCTGCTGAAATCGGTTGATCGGTGCGCACGGCGCACGCTACGTCGGCTGTAGGGTGCGCCATGCGCACCGATTCATTCCAATCATCGACATTGCGAAAAGTCATGCAAACAAACGACCACGATTCCATTCGACAGCAAGTGCGCACAGCCTATGCGGCGGTTGCCAACACCGGCTCATCCTGCTGCGCCACCGCATCGGCGCCGGCTGCCGGTGGCTGCTGCGCGCCATCCGACCAATCCGTTGCCGAACTGCTGTCGCGCGGCATCGGCTACAGCGCGGAGGAAACCGCCGCCGTGCCGGATGGCGCCAACCTCGGTCTCGGTTGCGGCAACCCGCAAGCCATCGCGGCGCTGCAGCCAGGCGAAGTGGTGCTCGATCTGGGCAGCGGCGCCGGCTTCGACTGCTTCCTGGCCGCCCGCGCGGTCGGTGAAACCGGCCGGGTGATCGGCGTCGACATGACGCCGGACATGATTTCGAAAGCGCGCGGCAATGCGCTCAAGGGCGGCTTCGCCAACGTCGAATTCCGCCTCGGCGAAATCGAACATCTACCGGTGGCTGACGCCAGCATCGACGTGATCATTTCCAACTGCGTCATCAACCTGTCGCCGGACAAGGCGCAGGTCTTCCATGACGCCTACCGCGCGTTGAAACCCGGCGGCCGTCTGGCGATCTCCGACATCGTGCTGACCGCTGAACTGCCCGCCGAGATGCATGCCGAAATCGCGCTGTATACCGGCTGCGTGGCAGGCGCGGCAAATGTCGTCGATCTGATTGCGCTGCTGGCCGGCGCCGGATTCTGCGACATCCGCATCGCGCCGAAGGATGCCAGCCGCGAATACATCCAGCACTGGGCGCCCGGACGCGGCGTCGAAAACTTCATCGCCTCGGCCAGTATCGAAGCGATCAAGCCGCTGGTTTGACGGATGACAGGCAGTCGCGCCAGACCAGCAGTCCCTGACTGTTGAGATCCACATCGTTGTCCAGCAATTCACGGCAAACGGCTTCATCCAGTGTGCAGCCATGCTGGCGCAGCCGCGCCATCAGCAGGTCGCTCATCGCCCGCTTCAGGGTTTCCAGTCGGACCTGCGCGTCGCCGGATGCGGCCAGGGCCAGTTCGACGTAGGTATTGATCAACTCATGCAACTGCGGCGCCAGCGCTGACAGATGCTCGACCCGGCCGTAATGCGTCAGATACGCAGCCTCGGCATTGCGCGCCACCAGTCGATCGATCGATGCATGCAGCGCTTCGGGTTCGAATTGCACCGGGGTGGTGGTGGGAAAGATGAAGGGGCGCCGGGTGTGGCCAACCTCGACATCGAATTCCCGGTAGGAAATGCCGAAGGTGTCGCCGGTGAACAGCGTATTGCTGGTCAGATCGTGGATGCAGTAGTGATGCCGCGCATGTCCGGGCGTATCGATGAATTCCAGGCGACGACCGTTGAAATCGAGCACGAAGCCGTCGTCCGCTTCAATCACCCGCGCTGCCGGGACCGGCACGATCTCGCCATACAGTTCGCGGAACACCGCTTCGCCGTAGACCGCCATCGATCCCTGCACCAGCTTGCCTGGGTCGATCATGTGTCGCGCGCCACGTGGATGCACAACCAGTCTGGCATTCGGGCAGGCCGCGATGAAGGCGCCGGCGGCGCCGGCGTGGTCGAGGTGGACGTGGGTGACGATGACGAAATCAACGGCTTCCGGCGCCACGCCCAGGGCGGCCAGGGCGGCCAGGACATGCGGTACGGCGGCATTGGTGCCGGTATCGATAATCGCGGCGTGGCCTTGTTCAACGATCAGGTGCACGGCGGCGAGCCCGGGGCGGACATATTCGGCATCCAGGGTGACAATGCCGAACGGGTGATGATGCGGTGTTGTGGGGATCATGGCGTGCGTGGTTGAGAAGGGTTGAGGCTTGTCGGACTTTACAAGTAAAAAGCGCCCGGGTTAACGGGCGCTTTCAGGCAGAGAAAACCGCAGAGCGGTATTGATGCAACCGGCAACAACCGGCAACAACCGGCGCTGATCAGTACAACACGTTCTCCACCAGCGACTTGGGCGCGCGCCGGATGACATCGCCGGCTTTCTGATCGACACGAATTTCTACCGCGCCATCGTCGCCGTTGTTGCCCGGCACGCCATAGGCGCCGTTGGCGCCGCTGCTGCCTTCACTGCCGGTGGCCGCCAGCGGAATCTGTTGCAAGGAATTGCCGCCCTGTTCAGCTGAATCCGGTTTTATGTAAAGGATGGAGCCCGCGCTGCCTCCTTTGCCGCCGATGCCGCCATCGCCGCCCTTGCCGCCTTCGCCGCCACGCGAGAGCGGGACGAAGGCGGTTTCCATGTCCGGTGTCGAGACCAGCACCAGCACTTTGCCGCCATTGCCGCCATTGGAACCGTTGCCGCCGTTGCCGCCATTACCACCTCGTCCGCCGCTGCCGCCGCCATATTTGCCATCGCCACCCTTGCCGCCATTACCACCATTGCCGGCATTGCCGCCATCGCCGCCGGCACCACCAATCGAGGTGATTTCGAGTGGACGCTGATTGAGTTGCCGCAAGTAATACTTCGGTGATTGTCCCGGGCCGGTGACCTCGATCAAGGTCAGGCGCGTCTGTCCGTCGAGGGTGCGAACTTCCTGCGAGAGAACCTGGATGGCCGGACCGGATTGACCATTGCGACCCGGACCGCCATGCGTGCCATCGGTGCCGGAAGCGCCGGCGCCGCCAAGTCCGACCGGGCTCATCGAGCCATTTGGTCCGTCGCTGCCATTCTGGCCAGCGCGTCCGTCACTGCCTTTGTTGCCGCGCAACTCGATGCCGTGATTCTCCATCAAGGGCAGGCCATGCAGGAAATCAGGTTGGATGACATGACTCGACACGATGTCGTCACGCCCTTCGTAGGTTGCGAAAACCTTGTAGATCTTGCCGACCATTGCATGATAGTTGTCGTTTAACTTGAACTGCTGGCCAGCCTCGTCGTACTGCATGTTCTCGCCGATGATGCGTATTTTTCCGGGCAGCAGGGTGGCCTGGTTGCCTTGTCTGGGATAGGTGTAAACCCGGCCTTCACGATCCTTGACCTGAAATTGCAGCGGTACCACAGAACCGGGGATGGCTGATTTTGTGGCGACAGTGGCTTCGCCGAAATAGATGTCCTGCACGTCTTTCGCATCCGGGCCTTCGACCAGCTGGAAATCGGGCTGAAACCGGGCGGTGTAGCTCTGGATCGGATTGCCGCGGTATTTGACCGAAACGCTGTAGCCCGCCGGTTCAACCGTTTTTCTGTCGTTGATGCCGCTGAGCGTGAAATTCTGGCGCGAGAAATCCATGTTCACGGTTTCAATGTCGAGTCGTTCGATCGGCAGCATGTTCTTGCTGTCACCGAGGCCGAAGTAGCGGCCTTCGTTATCCTTGACTTCGACTTTCAACGGCAGGATTTGCCCGGGCGCCATGCGGTCACCATCCTTGAAGCCCTCAACCGCGACAAACATGCTGGCGACATCGCTTGGTTCCGGTCCGAGGATCAATGCCCAATCCGGCACGATGTTCAGTTCTCCCTTGATGTCCGGCGCAGGTTTGTAGGTGACGCGGATCTTGTAGCGGCTGTCCGGTGTTTGTCCGATATCCTGGCCGAAGGTGAGCTTGCCGCTGGCCCGATCAAAACTCGCATTCGCGGTGGTGATTTCCAGGTCATCCCAGGACAGGCTGTTATCGATGGTGCTGAATGTCTTGCCAGCCTTGTCCTTGATACGGACTTCGAAAGCGGTTTCCTTGCCCGGCGCGATGCGGTTTTTGGCATCCACTCCGCTGGCAACGGGGTGCAGGGAAACCGCGTTGATGCCACCGGGCGTGGTACAGCCGGCGAGCAGGCCAACGCTCAACAGGGCGACATATAGCGGCAGTGCAGTGAAATGAGGATGCATGAGAGATCTCCCGGTGTTTACGCGATTCCCTGATCGAGATGGGATGCAGGCTGACTCGCGGTGAGATGGAAAAAAGGTTCAGTCAGAAGGGAATGGATAGAGGTGATGCGTCAGCGAATCTGCCAGGATTCTTTTTCAAATTTCCCATTCGGAAAACGTCTGCGATATTCCCGCGCGCATTGCAGGTCGCGGGTATTCAGGCATCGGTTCCAGAGCGCGATTTCCTCGCTATCGCGGGCGCTCATACCGGTTTCCTGCTCAAGTCGATTCTCGATGTTGTTCAGTTGAACAGATGCCAGACGCGCCAGGTGACTCCTGGGATAGCTTTGCAGAAAGTTCCTCCAGACCTGGGCGTCCTTGCCGGCTTTTTTGCACCGCATCCAGGCACTGGCTTCGTCATCGCTGATCGGGCGTAGATGGCGGAAAGGCGTAAACAATTCGCCGGTGTCGCGCTTGACTGCAGCCCATTCGGCATCGTGTATTTTTGCCACGCGCAAAATGTCGCCCGGCGCCACTTCGCTGATTCCGACTGCCTGCGTCGATGGCCGCAGGTACAGCGTGGTCTCGCGGTAAACCAGGAAAGGCCCGCTGACTCGCGGGTAACTCGCTTCCAGTTCAGCTTGTAGCGTACGGGCTTTTTCGCTGTTCACACTATGTGGAAATTGCGCCAGGAAAGTGTCCAGCGCGCGCAAGTCTGGCGCATCTTCCAGCTCGGCCCAGCGTCTTTCTTCTTCGCTGACCAGTCCACCCTGCATTTCACCCGGTCTTGACTGTGTGACTTCGGCACGAATCCGGTACTTGTAACAGCCTTCCTTGTCCCATGCGCTCGAGAGTACGTCGAGGACACGTACCTTGCCGGTGGCGATGATCTTGATAACATCTTCTTCCAGCGTGCCGATGGAGACGCGGCTTTGCGCCCGGACCTGGGTCGCGGCTTGCTCGGCGGCGCGGCGCTTCGCCTCGTTGCGGGCCACTTCTTCCGTCTGTTTGCGCGATTTGTCGTCGCCCATGCAGGCGCTGCCTTCGGCTTCTGTGATAAAGGTTTTTTCCTTCAGCGGCGGGTTGGCCTGACTTGCACTAGCCCAGGCCAGCAGGCAGAACAGGCTGGCGTAAATTAGTTGACGCATGGTGTCTCCATGGATACGCAAATGCCGCACCGATGTCGGCGGGCGGAATGGAATGGGCCGAATGCGGATGGGGTGAAAGCGGAGGATATGAAAACGGATGCAGGCATGATCGAGGAGATTACTGAGCGGGCGATTCAAGTCCACGCAACAGGGTGTCGACGCGAGTTCGGTAGCGGCCATCCGGGTAGTCACGCAAATATTGCTGCAAGCGGGCGCGTGCCTGGGTGATCTGCTTGAGTTGGTAATGCCCCATGCCAGTCATGTAGAGCGCGGTTTCAAGCTGAGGTCCGGTAAAAGAGGAGTCCAGCAGTGCGGCATATTCCTTCAGGGCGGCTTCGGCTTGCGCCGGGTCACGGCTGAATACGGCGCCGCGTTCCAGGCGGGCATCGGCCTGAACGTCGATGGCATCGGAGAGATCGAGGGCAATTTGCAACACATGCAGGGCTTCATCGTGGCGACCGGCATCGGCCAGGTAACGGCTGTAGGTGATATTCCAGCGTGCCACGATTTCCGGCAGTTTGCCCAGATCAACCCAGGAAGCCGGGGCTTCATCGGTAATGCGGTTGAGCAATTCGCGCGCTTCCGCCAGCGGTGAATTGGGGTCGACCGCAATCGGTTGCGTCGGCAGCGCGCCGCGAGTGGTTTGTACGACGGTGGTGGCGGTCAACTGGCGCGCTTCGGTGTTGAGTCCTTGCACTTCAACCATGCCGGAGTTGCCGAAGAACACATTCGCCGGACCGCGATGCAGCATGGAAAAATCGGTGCCCCGCACGCCGGCAACAGCGGTCATCGAATTGAAGCGGTAATTCGGTTGCGATTCTTGTTGCGATGCGGACTCTGCTTGAGCTCGAGACCTGGACGCCGGGCTGATGATCGCGCGCAACATGCCCTTGAGCAGCGCAAAGGTGCCGGTGCGACGTTTTGCATCATGCGAACGCACCATGAATTCGGAATTGGCGGTAAGCACGACGCGGCTGCCATCCGGCATCATCAGTACGGTCCAGCCATCCCGGCCGGTATAAATGCGATCACCGTTGCGCAAGGTTTGTCCTTTGTCTGCCGCAACGGGTTGTGCGCGTCCGGCTGGAAGAAGCTGAACATCGCCCCGGGTGATGCCGAGAACCAGGTTGTCGGCAATCGCGGCAAGCGGTGACATCAGCGCTAATGCGAGCAGGAGATGGAAAGTGGTTACCCCGAAGCGAGGTTTCGGAGAGAGTGTGATCATGGGAATACCTCGGGTTGCTTGGCCTGGATTGTGCTGCCCAGACGGTCGAGAATGAACGCAGCCTTCCGATCGTTGGGCGAGAGGCAGGCTGGGGCTTGACGATCCAATCGAATAACCAGGCAAATTACCAAGGGAATAGTCGTTTGCCGGGCTGAGATTCCACAGTTCATGAGCGATATCTGCTTGGATTGGGTTGTTCAGACGGTCCGGCGATCAGGGGCGAAAAGGGGGCAACTAATTTTGTCGGGCGATATTGCCTATCATAGATAACTGTTTACCCTTGCGTCAGTTTAATAATGTCAGTCATCTAATTGGGGTCTTGCATCATGCTTACCTTGAAATCCTCCCTTGTTCTAGGCGCGCTTTTATCCTGCCTCGTGGCCCATTCCCCCGCCATGGCCGACCGGATCGTATCGGGGCAGTTCGACCAGGGACGTAGCTGGCTTGAGAAGCGAAATCTTGATTTGACCGGCTCGCCACAGGAAGCGCTGACCCAGGGGTACATTCTGGTGGTCGGACAAGGCTTGCCGATGGCGGGGGGCAGTCCGGCGCGACAGCGCATGACGGCGATTCGAGCGGCTGAAATCATGGCTTATCGCCGCCTGGCCGAAATCATCAATGGGGTGCATGTCACTGGCCAGGCGACAGTCCGCGAATGCGCTCTTGAAAGCGATGCGGTGAGAACAGCGGTCAACGGGTTGATCCGGGGCGCGCGCAAGGTGCATGAAGCCTGGGATCCGGTTAATGGCAGCGCAATCGTGTTCATGCAGGTCGGGATTCACGGCTCGGATGGGGTCGCCGAAACGCTGTACAGCAACTATATCAACGCGGCCCCGGGCCGGGCCAGGTTGCAGGCTGCGGCATACACGCCGCTACCCGCCGTTGTCACCGCAAGTCCGGTGGTGGCGGATGTTTTGCATGATGGCTTGATCATCGATGCTAGAGCGCTGGGCTTCCAGCCTGCGTTGATCAATCGCATTTTCTCCAGCAAAGGCGAAGCCCTTTACGATCCTTCCAAGATCAGCCAGAAAATTCTGGTCGAACAAGGCGCCGGCGAGTACACCAACAGCATCGAAAAGGCGCGCGCGGCGCTGGAAGCACGTGGCGCCAGGTCGCCGATGGTCGTGACTGCGGTCGGCTTGAAAACCCTGGCTGATTTGAATGTCAGCGATGAAGATGTTTTACGGATTTTTACGGCGGACCAGAAAAACAACTTTCTGGCTTCTGCCAAAGTGGCGTTCGTCCTCAAGTAAATCTCGCTGCGGGGTTTTCCGTTGTCCTGGCAACGAGGTGAAACTTGATGATTTATTGATCTGCGGCATTTTCTCGCCGGGTCTTTTGCGGGTATCCTCGCCCGCCCCCCGAATTCCGCCACCATGCCCGACTTGATTCTCTCTGTTCATGACCTTGCCTGCGCCCGTGGCGAACGGCTGCTGTTCAAGGATATGAATTTTTCCTTGAAAGCGGGGGAGCTATTGCTGGTTCAGGGCGGCAACGGTCAGGGCAAAACCAGTTTGCTGCGTTTGCTGACAGGCTTGGCGCGGCCCGAGGCGGGCGAGGTGCGTTGGTGCGGCGATTCGATTGGTCGCGTCAGCGAGGTCTATCACGCCGCAATGTGCTACCTGGGCCATACCAACGGGGTCAAGGATGATCTTGATCCGCTGGAAAATCTGCGCTTTTCCGATGGCTTGCATGGTCGCGCCTTCGATCGGTCGCGCGCTGTCGCCAAACTGGAGCAACTCGGTTTGACGCGATGCCTTGATCTGCCCTGTCGTGTCTTGTCTTTTGGTCAGCGCCGCCGTGTCGCGCTCGCCGCTTTGCTGCTGGCAGGGGCGACATTGTGGATTCTGGATGAGCCGCTGACCGGCCTTGATGTGCACGCGGTTGCGCTGATGGAGGGGTTGATTCGCGAGCACCTGAAGGCGGGCGGCATGGTCGTCGCGACCACGCATCAGGCGTTGAATCTGGATGGCGTCAGCGTGCAACGTCTGCTGGTCGGCAACGTCGCGATTCCGGAATTGGTCTAGGCGCGGCCATGTATCGTTTCCTGCTCGCCGTCCTTCGCCGCGACCTCACCCTGGCTGCTCGCCGGCGTGGCGACTGGCTGACCGCGCAATTCTTCTTCGTCATGGTGGCCAGTCTGTTTCCGCTTGGCATCGGGCCGGAGCCAGAGATGTTGGCCCGCATCGGGCCTGGCGTGCTTTGGGTCGCCGCCACGCTGGCTTCGTTGTTGTCGCTGTCGCGCCTGTTCGCCGACGATCATCACGATGGCAGCCTGGAACATATGGTGTTGTCTCCCGAGCCGACGGTATTGCTGGTGCTGGGCAAGGCGATCGCGCATTGGTTGATCTACGGGATTCCGGTGCTGCTGATCGCGCCGGTACTGGGCATTCAGTTCAATCTGAGTTGGGATGCCATCCTGATTCTGGAGATTTCGCTGCTCCTGGGTACGCCGATCCTTTCCTTGCTCGGCAGCGTCGGGGCCGCGTTGACGCTCGGCCTGCGCGGCGGTGGCGTGTTACTGACCTTGTTGATCTTGCCGTTGTACGTGCCGGCCCTTATTTTTGGTGCCGGCGCGGTAGATGGCGCCATGATGGGAACTGGAGCCGAGGCACACTTGTCATTGCTCGGCGCATTCATGATGCTGTCGCTTATGATCTCACCCTGGATTGCGGCTGCTGCACTCCGTGTGTCTCTCGAATAAACGTTGACCAAGCGTTGAGCCCTGACTAATGAATCTCTATACCTACGCCTCTCCCGCCAATTTTTATCATCTCGCCGGCAAGCTGATTCCCTGGTTTGCCTGGAGCGCCGGTCTGCTCACCCTTTGGGGGCTGTACATCGGCTTCTTTCTGGCGCCGACCGATTTCCAGCAAAGCGAGGCCTATCGCATCATCTTCATTCATGTGCCGGCGGCCTGGATGTCGATGTTCATCTATCTGGTGATGGCGTTCTGGGGCGCGATCGGCCTCGCCTTCAACACCCGCCTGTCATTCATGATGGCGCGCGCGCTGGCACCGACCGGCGCGCTGTTTACCTTCATCGCGCTCTGGACTGGCGCACTCTGGGGCAAGCCGATGTGGGGCGCCTGGTGGGTCTGGGATGCGCGACTGACATCGGAATTGATCCTGCTCTTCCTTTATGTCGGCATCATTGCGTTGTGGGCAGCGATCGATGACGTCAAGCGAGGTGATCGTGCCGGTTCGCTGTTGACGCTGATTGGCGTGATCAATGTGCCGATCATTTATTTTTCTGTGCAATGGTGGAACACCTTGCATCAGGGCGCGTCTATCAGCCTCACCAAAGCGCCCAGCATGGCGGCGATCATGTTGCAGGGCATGCTGGTGATGGCGGTTGCGGCTTGGTTTTACACCATCGCGGTCGCGTTGGTACGGGTACGGCGGATCATCCTGGAGCGGGAACGCCATACCGATTGGGCAAAAGCGATTCTGGAGGCTGAATAATGGAATGGGCTAGCTGGTCAGAGTTCTGGCACATGGCCGGATATGGACTTTACGTCTGGGGTTCTTATGCGGTCACACTGGCCATAATCTTGATTGAAGTCATACTTTTGAAACGCGCTGGCAGAGATACTCGCCGCCGTCTGAAGCGCATGCAGCAGTGGGAAGAGCAATGAAATCACGTCACAAAAAAATTCTGGTCATTCTGCTCGGCCTTAGCGGCCTGGGTATCGCATCCGCGCTGATCCTGAATGCCTTTCAGAGCAATCTGGTGTTTTTCTATTCGCCGACTGAAGTCGCGGAAGGCAAGTCGCCGTCCGACCGGGCTTTCCGTATCGGCGGCCTGGTGGAAGACGGCAGCGTCAAACGCGATCCGGACGGACTCACCGTGCGTTTTGTCGTGACCGATACCGCCAAGTCGATGCCGGTCATCTACAAGGGCATTCTTCCCGACTTGTTCAAGGAAGGTAAAGGCGTGGTCGCGGAAGGCAAGATCGGGGCCGATGGCATATTCAATTCGTCGCAGGTGCTGGCCAAGCATGACGAGAACTACATGCCGCCGGAAGCCGCGCATGCCCTGGAGCAGGCCGCCAAGGCGCAGCAGACATTGTCGCAATGACATCCGGGCGTCCGGGTTTGCCCGGACGCCTACGCCGCCATGCGGCGGCACCCTAATGAGGAGACCACTTTGATTCCAGAACTCGGCCATTTCGCACTCATCGTCGCGCTGTTGCTGGCGATTACCCAGGCCATCCTGCCGCTGATCGGCGCGCAACGCGGCAATCTCACGCTGATGGCCGTGGCACGGCCCGCAGCGCAGGGCCAGTTCGTGTTTACCGTGATCGCCTTCATCTGTCTTGCCTATTCATTCCTGGTGAATGATTTCTCGGTCGAGAACGTGGCGAGCAACTCCTTCTCGCAGTTGCCCGAGGTGTATCGCTTCACCGCTACCTGGGGCTCACATGAGGGCTCCTTGCTGCTCTGGGTGGTGATCCTCGCCTTCTGGACCACGGCGGTTTCGGTGTTTTCGCGACATCTGCCGGATGACATGGTGGCCCGGGTGCTGGGTGTAATGGGCCTGATCTCGGTCGGCTTCCTGGCTTTTCTGCTGACCACATCCAATCCGTTCGATCGCCTGCTGCCGGCGCCGATGGACGGTCGCGACATGAATCCGCTGTTGCAGGACTGGGGCATGATCATTCATCCGCCGATGTTGTATATGGGCTATGTCGGTTTCGCGGTGGCCTTCGCTTTCGCCATTGCGGCGCTGCTGTCGGGTCGTCTCGATGCCGCCTGGGCGCGCTGGTCGCGGCCCTGGACCACGGTGGCCTGGGCGTTCCTGACGCTGGGCATCGCGCTGGGCAGCTGGTGGGCGTATCGCGAACTGGGCTGGGGTGGCTGGTGGTTCTGGGATCCGACCGAAAACGCGTCCTTCATGCCCTGGATTGCCGGCACGGCGTTGATTCACTCGCTGGCCGTCACCGAGAAGCGCGGCGCTTTCAAGGCCTGGACCGTGCTGCTGGCGCTGACCGCATTCTCGCTGTCGCTGCTGGGTACTTTCCTGGTCCGTTCCGGTGTGTTGTCTTCGGTGCACGCGTTCGCCACCGACCCGGCGCGCGGCGCCTTCATCCTCGGTTTCCTGGTTCTGGTGATTGGCGGTTCGCTGGTGCTTTACGCCTGGCGCGCGCCGAAGATGTTGAGCGGCGGCGGCTTCACCTGGTTTTCCCGCGAAGCGCTGTTGCTGGGCAATAACGTCGTTCTGCTGGCTGCGCTCGGCGCGGTGCTGCTCGGTACGCTGTATCCGTTGCTGATCGATGCGCTGGGCATGGGCAAGATTTCTGTCGGACCGCCCTACTTCAACGCGGTGTTCGTGCCGCTGATGGCGCCGGCCTTGTTCCTGATGGGTATTGGGCCGCTGGCGCGCTGGAAGGAAGCTAGTCTGCCGGACATGGTGTCGCGCCTGAAATGGGCGCTGGCCATCTCGGTGGCCACTGGCCTGCTGTTGCCGCTGACCCTGGATGGCTTCAAGCCCTGGGCAGTGTTCGGTTTCGCCATGTCGATGTGGATCTTGTTGACAGTGCTGATCGGTTTCCGCGAGCGCCTGAAAAACGGCGCGCGTCTGTCCTCGCTGACCCGCTCGTTCTGGGGCATGCAACTGGCGCACCTCGGCATGGCGGTGGGTGTCGCCGGCATCACCGTGGTTGCCAACTATGAGGTGGAACGCGATGTGCGGATGAACATCGGCGACCATACCGTATTGGCCGGTTACACCTTCACCTTCCAGGGCACCACCGAGCATCAAGGCCCGAATTACCGCGCCGCCAGAGGCACGGTGGAAGTCAGCAAGGACGGCAAGAAACTGTTCGTGCTGCATCCGGAAAAGCGCATCTACAACGCCTCCGGCATGCCGATGACGGAAGCCTCGGTCAGACCTGTGCTGTTCGACGATATCTACGTCGCGCTCGGTGAACCGCTGGACGAGGAAGCGAAGACCTGGGCGGTGCGGGTGTTCCACAAGCCGTTCATCAACTGGCTCTGGATCGGATCTTTGTTGATGGTGATCGGTGGCTTCCTGGCCGCCTCGGACCGGCGCTATCGCATTGCTGTCAAAGCCGCCGCACCCACTGCTACGGCTGCGCAGGGAGCCTGAGCATGAAGCGCTGGATACCGCTGATATTGTTTCTGGTCCTGGTCGGTTTCTTCGCCAAGGGTTTGTTCCTGAATCCGCGTGAAGTGCCTTCGCCGTTCATCGGCAAGGCGGCGCCGGACTTCACCCTGCCGGTGGTCGGCGATCCGAATACCACATTCAGCCCGGCCGACATGAAGGGCAAGGTCTGGGTGATGAATGTGTGGGCGCCCTGGTGCGTGTCCTGTCGCCAGGAACATGGTCTGTTGATGGCCTTGGCGCAGAACGGGACGGCGCCCATCGTCGGTCTCAACTGGAAGGACAAGGATCGGGAGGCTGAACAGCTTCTGGCGCAGCAAGGCAATCCTTATTACGCAGTGCCGGAAGACCTGTCCGGCAAGGTCGGCATCGACTGGGGCGTTACCGGCACACCGGAAACCTATGTCATCGACCAGGCAGGCATCGTGCGCATGAAACACGTTGGTCCGATCAGTCCGGACATCTGGAAAGAGAAGTTCGAACCGAAATTGAAGGAGTTGGGCGTATGAATTGGAAGCCTGTGAGCTGGCTGTTCGCGCTAACGATGGTTTTGTCGCCAGCGGTCTGGGCCGGCGAAGCCGAATCGATCGGCGCCGATCCGGTGATCGAGCAGCGCATGATCAAGCTGTCGGAAGAACTGCGTTGCCTGGTTTGCCAGAACGAGTCGCTGGCCGGCTCGCATGCCGAACTGGCGGAAGATCTGCGCGAGGAGATTCGTGTCCAGATGAAGGCCGGCAAGGATGACAAGGAAGTCATCGACTACCTGACCACCCGTTATGGCGACTTCGTGCTCTACCGGCCGCCGTTCAAACCTCTAACCATGCTGCTCTGGTTTGGCCCCGCATTGTTCCTCGCGCTGGGCGCCGGCATCTGGTACTTCACGCTGAAAAAGCGCCGCACCCTTGAAGAAACGCCGGTAGACGAAAAGCAACTCGCCGCCGCAGCTCAATTACTGGAAGACAACAAATGAATCCGTTCTGGTCCGTTACCCTGTTCTGGGTTGCCGCTGTCGCCTGTGTCGCCATCGCCCTGGCTTTTGTGCTGCCGCCGCTACTGCGCCGGAAAGAAGTTGCTGCCAAGGCCGCGCGGCGCGATATCAATATTGCCGTCTATCGCGATCAGATGAAGGAAATGGAAGCCGATCGCGCCAACAGCCTGCTGTCCGAGGAACAGTATCAAATCAGCAAGGTGGAACTGGAATCCCGTCTTGCTGAAGACGCTCTGAGCAAGGCTGATCTGGCGATGGCCCCTGTCGTGAGTCGCCGCCTTGGCTTTACCCTTGCGGGTGTGCTGCCTGTCGCCGCTTTCGGTCTTTATTTCGTGCTCGGCAACCCGATGTCGTTGATCGCGATTGCCGAAGCGCAGGCGAATCCCCCGATTGCGCAGGGCGCACAGGGTGAGCACGATATCTTGCAGATGATTCAGAAAGTCGAGGAAAAGACCAAGACCGATCCGAACAATGTCGAAGCCTGGGTCATCCTTGGCAAGACCTATGCCGCCGTCGGACATTGGCCGGAAGCGCTGCATGCCTATGAAAAGGCGATCAAGCTGCAGCCCGAGGCGCCGGCGATCATGAGCGGTTACGCCGAAGCGCTGGCGATCAGCAAAGGCCGCGTGCTGAAGGGCGAGCCGATCGAACTGGTCATGAAAGCGCTGGAAAAGGATCCTGAAGACATGAAGGGCCTTGAACTGGCCGGCATCTACAACTTTCAGGAACAAAACTTCGCGAAGGCGGCCTTTTACATGAAACATCTGTACAAGTTGTTGCCGCCAGAGTCGCCGTATGCGCAGGACATCCTGGCGGCGCAGAAGGAAGCCATTCGGCTGGGGCAGGCCGCCGCCACCGGCCTCGACAATCTGGCGGATCCGGCGGCGCCGAAAGCGGCGTCAGCCGGACCGGGTGCGACGGTGCATGGCATGGTTGATATCTCGCCAGCCCTGAAAGCAAAAGTAAGCGATAGCGACGTGGTCTTCCTGTTTGCCCGTTCGGCCGCGGGTGGCGCGCCAGTCGCGGCGATTCGTTCTACCGCCGGCAAGTTTCCGCTCGAATTCGAGCTCTCCGATGCAATGGCGATGAACTCTGACAACAAACTGTCCAAGTTCAAGGAAGTCACGCTGACCGCGCGAATTTCCAAGTCGGGTGATCCGATGGGCGCGGCGGGCGATCTGGAAGGTTCGCTGGTCAATGTCAAAATCGGTTCCAAGGGTAATAAACTGGTCATCGACAAGGTCAAACCCTGATTGAACAGCTGTCACGCCAAACTCGAGCCCGCCTTGCGCGGGCTTGTTTTTTTGG
>CAZUSF010000013.1:0-10120 GCA_964623355.1 uncultured Thiobacillus sp.
CGACGGCGGGCGCGTAATCGTAAGGGGCGGCTAGAGGCGGCAATTCAGTGACGACAATGCGACCACCTTCATTACGCAATCGATCAAGCCAATGTCCGCCAGCGTGGGCAAGATGCGATTCGAGCAACACCAGCGCTTCATCGCCGCTCTTGACCAGCTGCGCAAGAATCTCGTTCACCATCGCGGAATCGGCATCGGAGTGAATCTCGGCGCCGATCAGGCTGAAACCATCAGCCAGCCCTGCGCTGCCGATCACAACCAGACGCGCACTTCCTGTTCCGGCTTCCATCGTCCTGATCCGCTGTTCTGTTTACAACTTGCCGAGCAGCAGGATGGACATGACCAGACCGTAAATCGCAATACCTTCAGCCAGGCCCATGTAGATCAGCGTACGGCCGAACATTTCCGGCTTTTCAGCAATCACCGCCAACGAAGCAGAACCGATCGGCCCCAGCGCAATGGCAGCACCAATGGCGGCCAGACCGGTAGGTAAGCCGACGCCTAGCAATGCCAGCCCCTGGCCGAGGGAAATCTCGCCGGCGGCAACCGCCGGTTCCGCCGCCATGACATCGCCTACGCCCAACAACATGGCACCCGCCATGCCAGTGGCAAACAACGCCAGATTGGCCAGCAAACCGCCCTTGAGCCAAGCTGGGGTGGGCAACTGGCGCGGTTTCATTTCCAGCCAAAAACCTGCGCCTATGGTCGCCACTACGGACAACCCCATCAATGCGATCAGCCAGCTCATTTCCATCTCCTTGACATAAAAAATCCGAACATCTGAATCAATGCTTGCCGGCTTGAGTTTCCAGCCGTAGCGGTATGAACTCGACACCATCCCCGCTGAAGAAGCGCGAGAAGCCCTCGTAATACATCAAACGCAACGCCTGGATGGCGACGATGCCACCTTCCAGAACGATGATCACCACGTTACCCAGTGCGATGGTGAACCAGTGTCCGGCTACGGAAAGGCCGGCTGCCAAAGTAAAAACCGCCAGCGCCAGCGCAACGTGATTCAAGCTGAAAGCCGCCACCCGCATGAAGGAAAGCGTGTTGGAAAACAGGTTGATGCCGGTTTCAAGCGTCTCGATCGCGGTGACCAGAATACGTTCACCGAGACCGCCCGTCGCTTCATACCACTTGAACCCGGCCACCACGATGATGCCGACGATGGCCGTCATCCAAGCCATATTCTGGGGAATTCCGGCAACGATCGATGCGCCCGCGATGCTGGCAAGACCCACCGCCGCGCCGAGATAAAAGACCAGCCCGGCAAGACCGGTGGAATCGAACACCGCCTCCGCCCGATGACCGGCAACCCATTTGTTGCGCGCGTTGACCAGCAAGGTGAAAACGATGAAACCGACGCCGAAACCGACCGCCACGCTCAACACATAGACCGGGTTGTGCAATGGCGACAACCAGACCGGTTCGAGTATGTCCTCGTAACCGAAGACGCTGCCGTACAACACTCCGAACAACATCGAAACGACGCCCGCCGCAGCGCCAACCAATGCCATGCGCCCCAGCTTTCGCATAAACAGTAGTGACAGCAGCAAAATCACGCCGCCATGACCGATGTCGCCAAACATGGCGCCGAACAGCAGCAGGTAGGTCAGGGCAAACGGCAACGCAGGATCGAATTCGCCATAACGCGGGATGCCATAGCTCTTCACCAGCGGCACGAAAGGCTTCAACCAGCCGGGATAGCGCACCAGAGAAGGCACATCCGCCGCTTCATGCGGCAAGGGTTCACGTTCGTCGAGCAGGTAACGACCTCGGAAACGATTTTCCAGCAGCGTGCGCAAAGCTTGCATTTGACGACGCGGCACCCAACCGGCCAATGCGGCGAGTCCACCCTTGCCGCGCACGCCAACCAGCGCAGCTTCCGCCAAAGGCCGTGCCAACCCGACACGCAAACGCGCTTCCTGCAGACGCGGACCAAACTGGTCACGCAGCACGTCCATCACCTTGCATTCCGCGCCAGACTGTTCATCCAGACGTTTGCGTTCGTTTTCCAGCCAATTGCGCGCTTCCTGCGGATGCGTACGAAGTTCTTCCGGCACCGCCAATTCACGCCAGCCAGCCTGCGCCAGCAAGCCACGCACTTCATCCTGGCGCGTGCGCGGTCCGGCGATGACGGCAAAGATCTGGTCGCCGACATGATCGAACTGCGACACCAGCGTGCTGGTCATCGACAGCGCTTCCGAGACACGCTTGAGTCCGTTGGCTGGCAAGCTGCCGATGTTTACGCTGAGCAGGCTGTTGCTGCGCAGCAGATGCGCCAGATCGACATTCAATCGTTCCAGCTTGCTCAGGGTTTCTTCCAGCGCGTCGAGGTGTTTCTTTTCGTCCTGCAGACGATCGTCGCTTTCATGGCAGGCAAGACAGGCAGTCCAGACTTCTTTCAGCCAGCCGTTGAGTTCTTGCAGATCGATCAGCGAAGGCGCAGCGGCATCGCTTGGAAAATCAATGGCGCGACTTTCGCCACACTGTTCAAGCAGTTTTGCAAGACGGGATTCCGCTTCCAGCCAGGCTTCCCGGTAAAGCGCAGCGGGCGAGTCCGGCAACAGATCAGGCAATGCCGCCAGCGAGCCGGATTGATTATTGAAGGTACCGGGATTGAATACCCCAAAGCGGGCCAGTTCCAACGCGGCATCCGGCGCTTCCGAGGCCAGCATCAGCAGTTGAATCTTCACCAGGGGTTCAGCGCGAAGCATTATCCAACCTCGTCAAAGAAGCGCATCACATGACCTCTTGCGGTGTGCGTTGCAGCGCCAACCGGATGTCGGCGGCGGACAAACCAAGATGGCGGCCGCGCAATACGGCACGCACGGCGCGCAAATCCCGTTCGCGCAAGATCAGATAGGCGAAGGCGCGGGTAATTGCCGGCGCATCGGTGCGCAGAACTTTCACGGCATGCTCAGCCGCGATGTGATCCATCATGGAGAAAACCCCGGGAATGTCGGGTGCGGCGGCGAGGCGAGCCCGCCATTCCAGCGGCAATTCAGCCAACACCGCTTCCGGACTACCCAATGCAGCGAGTTCACGCAGCCGCGCACCGGTCAGGCTGTAATGCGAACCGACCAACAGAAAGTAGACCTGCGCCGGCGGCAGGTTGTAATTGAATCGGTAACGCAACAACCAGACCAGATTGATACGATCAATCAGATTGCCCATCAAGCCGCGAAAACCCGGCCCGGCACAGTTTTCCAATGTTTGAGCGCGGTGCGCGAGACCTTCGTAATATGCCCGGTCGAGCGCGGCATCGAGATGGAAAGGGTCATGACTCTGCTCGAAAGCACGCCGCGCCTGACGCACGATAGAGGTATACGGTCCGGCCTCAAGACGACGCAACAACTCGCTAACATCTTCGACCAGTGCCAGCTCCTGATGATCCAGGCGCCCGAATGAGCCCATCGGGGTCAACCGCGCCAGCAAGGTGGCGGAGCGCTCGCCGGTCATCTTGCCGCGCAACAAGGTCTTGACGTTGGAGACCTCGAAACGCGCCGTCCAGTAGATCAGGAAATTCCGCGCAGCCCCATTGAGCGGGCGAATCAGCACCCGGGTTTCGTCCAGGGTCTGGGCAATGATGCGTTGTTCCAGCGAAAGCGGGTCCGCCGCCCCGGCAACCGGTTTTTCCGAACTGCTGAAACCCGCCGCTAGTTGAAGCAGCCCACGCTCGGCAAGCGTGTTTGCCATATCAGCATCGCTGGCACGCAACAAAACATCAAAATCCTCGGCATGCCAGAGGCGGCCGGAATAAAGACTGACACGAGTATTGAGATAGGCGGACATGATCCAGGAGCCGTTTGAATGGGCTTCAAACAGTCGGGTCGAGCAATAAATTCAGTGCTGCTTCCACGGCTTCTTGTTCATGGCGGGAAGCCATGTCGCGCAGGTTGCGCTGTCGTTCCTCATACTTGCGGCCTAGTTCAGCTACCGCCTGCTCGGCACGGCCCTGCGCTTCTTTCAAGAAGGGTTCGCGCAAATTGGCACGATTTGCTTCAAACCGTGCTTCCGCATCGTGCACCCCAGCCAGCGCATCATCCAACATCTTCTGGCGTTCCTGACTGGCCGATTCGATGATGCCTTGCGCACGGGCCTCAGCTTCTAAGAGTCGCTTGAGTTGGTCTTCCATTTTTTCTCAACCCGTCAACGGGTTCCTTTTTGCGCGGATCAAATACTTGACTACTTAACCACTTAACAATCATTCACATCCGTCCTCTTGCGAATCTCGCGAGAGGACGGGTGGAACATCACTTCACTTTGACTTGCACCAATTCTTCGCCATCCGGATCGGTCACATGCACCGCGCAAGCGAGGCAGGGATCGAAGCTGTGGATGGTACGCAGAATCTCCAGCGGCTGTTTCGGATCATGCATGACGTGGTTGTTTTCCAACGCCGCCTCATATGCACCCGGCTGTCCCAACGTATCACGCGGACCGGCGTTCCAGGTACTCGGCACCACGGCCTGGTAGTTGCTGATTCGGCCATCGTCAATATTGATCCAGTGGCTCAAGCCGCCACGCGGCGCTTCCAGCAAGCCAACGCCGTGCATATGCTTCGGCCAGGTGGCGGGATCCCAGTACTGATCGTTGAAGGTGCGCACCTCGCCGGCCTTGATGTTGGCCATCAGGCTGTCGAACCAGCCTTGCATGCCGTCGGCCAGCACTTTCGATTCCAGTGTCCGAGCAGCAGTACGACCCAGAGTGGAGAACAACGCGGTAACCGGCACATCCAATGTCTTCAGCGTGTAGTCGACCAATTCCTTGGTCTGCTTGTGGCCGGTGGCATACATCATCAGCACGCGGGCGAGCGGACCGACTTCCATCGACTTGCCCTGCCAGCGCGGCGATTTAAGCCAGGAATACTTCTGTTCGACATCAAGATGCTCGTAAGGCGGTTTCGGGCCGGTGTAGTTGAGCTCGGTTTCGCCCTTGAAGGGGTGCAGGCCCTGGTTGTCGCCCTGGCTGTATTTGTACCAGGAGTGATTGATGAATTCCTGAATCTCGTTATCGGCATCCAGATCGATCGGGTGGATCGTGGACAGATCCTTGTTCAGGATGACGCCACGCGGAATCATGTAGGAATCGGTGTCCCAGAAGCTCTTCGAAGGCAGGTCGCCGAAGGACAGGAAATTGCCGCCGGTATCGCCAATCGCGCCCCAGTCCTTGTAGAACGAAGCGATGGCAAGCGTATCCGGGACATAGACCTGATCAACAAAATCGCGCATCTGCTTGATGACGTTCTGCACCGTCTGCAAGCCGACCATGTTGACCGCAGTGCCGGACTGTCCGCCGACCTTGTTCTCTGCTGCGGTATGCACGGAAATCGCGGATGGAACACCACCGACGACAAAGTTGGGGTGCGGATTCTTGCCGCCGAAGATGGCATGCAGCTTGACCACATCACGTTGCCAGGCGAGCGCTTCGAGATAATGCGCCACCGCCATCAGGTTGGCTTCCGGCGGTAGTTTGTAAGCCGGGTGGCCCCAATACGCATTCGAGAAGATACCCAGCTGGCCTTGCTCGACGAAGGTCTGCACCTTTTTCTGCACATCGGCAAAGTAACCCGGGGAGGACTTGGGATAACTGGAAATGCTCTGCGCCAATGCCGAAGTCGCCTTCGGATCTGCCTTCAACGCGGAGACCACATCGACCCAATCCAGTGCGTGCAGATGGTAGAAGTGCATGACGTGGTCATGTACATACTGAGCCGCGATCATCAGATTGCGGATCAGTTCCGCGTTTTGCGGAATGGTGTAGGTGGGAATGGCGCGATGCAGTGCATCTTCCACCGAGCGCACCGAAGCCAGGCCATGCACCAAGGTGCAAACACCGCAGATGCGTTGCGCGAAAGCCCACGCGTCACGCGGATCGCGGCCCTTCAGAATGATCTCGATACCGCGCACCATGGTGCCGGCGGAATAAGCGCTGGTGATTTTGCCGCTGGCATCGGTTTCAGCTTCGATGCGCAGGTGACCCTCAATACGCGTAATGGGATCAACGACGATGCGTTGTGCTGTGCTCATGGTCTTTGTCCTTGGCTTACTGATTCAGGAAAGCTTCGAGGATGCGATATTGCTCCTCGGCTTCAGGGTTTTCGGTACCTTCACCGGTCGCAACGGTCTCACAAGTACGCGCCATGCGCGCTTGCATTGCCGCCTCCCAGGCCAGATTGTCACCCGGCTCGGCAGCTTTGACACAAGCCACTGCGGCTTTGGCCACGAAGTGTCCGCCCTGGGCAGTCCAGTCTGTTTCCTTGCCGCACTGGGTAAAGCTTTCCACCCGTGCGGTGTTGGCGGCTTGCGATACGACCGTCAACTCGGCATCGGTAATGTCGGCACGGGCGGCGACATCCAGCGCCGCTTTCACCCGCACATCACCGGAAAGCGCAAACACGCGCTGCACGAAACGAGCCGCAACTTGTCGCTGCTGGCTGGCGGAAAGTCCGGCTAGGCCGCTCTTGAACTCTTTGTCATTACTGATGGCCATGGCTTCAAGCTCCTTTTCCGGAAGTTTGATCCGGAATATGTTCGGCGATCAGTTCGGTCAGGCCGAGCACGGGAATATCCATCTGGTAATGCTCCAGGCCTTCTTCCAGAACGATGCGGCAATTGGCGCAGGCAGTAACCAGACGATCCGGCTTGACCGCATCCAATTGGGATTTTTTCTTCTTGAAGGCTTCAAGCCGAAGTTCTTCGCCCTCTTCGATCGCTGACGCGCCGCCGCCACCGCCGCAACACCAATTCATATAACCGGCGTCCGGCATTTCGACGAAGTTCTTCGACACCATGTTCATCAAATTGCGTTGCTGCTTGATGACACCACCACGTCTTGCCAACTGACACGGGTCGTGGAAGGTCAACTTGTCGGTCTCGAAACCTTCGGTCTTCAGCAGACCGCTTTCCTGGAACTCACCCAGCACTTCGATGATGTGCTGCACCTTGAAGGTAAACGGCCGGCCGATCAGGTTGGCGCCCTCCCAGCGTAAAGCGGTGTAAGCGTGGCCACATTCCGGGCTGATCACCGTCTTCACCTTGAGTTTCTCTGCGCCATCGACAATTCGCATGACCAGCACTCTAGCCAGGTCGGCGTTGCCAATCTGCATACCGGCATTGGTGGCTTCGAACGCGGTTGAGCACAGGGTCCAGGTCTTGCCGGCCTGGTGCATGATCTTGGCGATAGCAGCCAGGTACTCGGGGAAGTTGATGATTTCCATCGAGGACAGCATGACCATGTACTCGGCGCCTTCGGCATCCAGCGGAATCGGCAAGCCGTAATCTTCTTCGACGTGCTTCATCTGCGCCTTAACTGCCGGCAGCTTGACGCCCATCGGACTGCCGATGGTGATCGTGCGATTGACCGCGCCAATAATGCCTTCTGGCGCATGGCCGGAGGCTGACATGCCTTCGCGGAACTTGCGCACCATATAAGCAATGTCGTTACCTACCGGACAAACTGCCGAACACCGGCCGCACAGCGTGCAGGAGTTGTAGACCAGTTCCTTCCACTCTTCCAGTTCGTCATCGGTCACCGGCTTGGACAAACCGACCAGCTTGCCGAGTCGTCCGAGCAGGGTGTATTCCTGCTCGTAAATGCGACGCAACGGTTCCAGCTTGTGGATCGGGGTGTACTTTGGATCACCCGTTTCCGTATAGAAGAGACACGCTTCGGCGCACAGGCCGCAGTGCACGCAGCTACTGAAATAGCTGGCCATGGGAGCATCAATGACTTCCTTGAGGACACGGATGCCTTTTTCGAGTGACGCGCTCATACCGCTACTCCTTTATGACCGTTGATCTTGCCGATGTACCAGCGCGAACCGAATACGGTAAAGGCGTGGAACAGCTTGGTGAAGGGCAGGAAAATCAGCAGCAATTCAACAGAAAGAATATGCAAGGCCAACATCACCGTATAAGGCAGCAACAGATGCTGAACAGCCAACCAACCCGTCAACAGTGGCAAAAAAGTCAGCGTCCAGGTAAACCAGTCGCCGAAGGTGCTGAGATAGCGTTTCACCGGTTTGTTGATACGGTCAACCAGCACAATCACCATCGCCGCCATGGTTACCACCGTTGCCAGATCAATGAACTGGGACGGCAATCCTGGCCAGGACAAACCGGTGAGTTCGGTGATCAACAAGATGTGCGGCACGAACAGGAACACCACAATAGCCAAGCCGATGTGGAAAACATAACCACCGATGTAACTCACCGGCGAGCGTTTCACCATCCCCGGTGGCGGCACTGAACGCCGGAAAACCGTGTTTAGACCCGATGCACCAGGCGTGTTGCGTGGTGCCGCCAGATCCAGTTTGCGGCCAATTGAATAAATCTCGAACAGACGCCAGAGCACGCCGAGGACAAAGATACTTACTGCGATGTCCAGGCCGGTTCCCCGGACCCAGGTCAGAAATTGCATGTCATTCATGGTCATTTCTCCAGATCAGCCAAGGTTGTTGTCTCATGGGCCGACTTGGCCGCGCCCTTCTTGCCCCGGTTGGCAAAACTGATCGCCACGCCCGCCACCGCACCAACCGCTGCTGCAGTGGATACGAACTTGAGGGGGTCAGCCGGCATCGACAACGCTTTGTAGAAACCGCCGGCATCCCAGAAATCGGGCTCAGAACATCCCAGGCAACCGTGGCCAGACTCGACCGGCCAAGAGGTGCCGCCATTCCACTTCACAGTGGCGCAGGCGTTGTAGGTCACCGGGCCCTTGCAGCCGAGTTCGAACAGGCACCAGCCATTGCGCGCACCTTCATCGTCGAAGGTCTTGGCAAACTTGCCTTGATCATAGAACGGGCGGCGATAGCAACGGTCATGGATGGTTTCGCCGTAGAAGGCTTTCGGGCGGCCTTTGCTGTCGAGTTCCGGCAGGCTGCCGAAAGTCAGGAAGTGCGCCAGCACGCCGGTCATCACGACAGGGATCGGCGGACAGCCAGGAATGTTGATGATCGGCTTGTCCTTGATGATGTCGGACACCGAGACCGCGCCGGTGGGATTCGGATTCGCTTTCGGAATGCCACCGAAGGCCGCGCAGGAGCCCATCGCGACAATCGCCGCTGCGCCCTTGGCCGCTTCTTTCAACAACTCCAGATTGGATCTGCCGGCGATACAGGAATACGCGCCATCAAGTCCCAACGGGATTGATCCATCAATGATCAGCAGGTATTTGCCGTCATTTTCCTTCATCGCGTTATGCAATGCTTCTTCCGCCTGGTGCCCGGCTGCGGCCATCAGGGTTTCCTGATAATCAAGCGAAATCGCATCGAAAATCAGGCCTTCAAGGGAAGGAGAATGTGAGCGGGTAATGGATTCGGTACAACCGGTACATTCCTGAAATGGCAGCCAAATGACCGAAGGTCGTTTGCTGGCAGCGGGAGCGGCAGCCATTGCCTCGGCCATCGCACGCCCAGCTGCAGGCGGCAAGGCCATCATTGACGCCAAAGTGGCGCAATATTTCATGAATGTTCGGCGAGTAACGCCCTGCCGCGCGAGTGAGTCGATCAATGGACCTTGCATGATGCTTTGCCTCCTGGCTCGGAACACAACTTCGTTGAAACAAACAAGTTCAGCTTAGATCAGAAATCAGTAATTCAAGATGTTCTAATCCAATTTTTACATCGTCCGGATGTGCTTTCAGCAACTCCGGAACGTAAGTCACTTCAATAAATTCAGACGCTACCGCACCTTTTTCATTGTGGTGCGTTACCCACCAGACGCCGGGACAAACTGTCTCGCTCAGGGTTGATTCACCTTCCGCTTCCAGCGTCGCCACAACCTGTCCCTGTCCCAGCGCTTCCCGCAACCAGTCCAGATCAGCAGGTGTCAGCGGCAGCGCTCTGAGGTCGATTGCCGAGGACTCGTCCGAAGCCAGCAAGCGCTGCACAAGTTCGGCAATTTCACGTAATAAAACCGGTGCGTTACCCGACAAACCGCTATCGGCAGCAAGAGAATTCTCTGAAGTGTTCATGACAACAACAGGGATTGAATCAAGCGGCATGGTTCCAGGCTTTCAGCAAGTCATGAATGGCGGCGCATACCGGAGGAATCGCTGCGGCGACCGCCGGTGTAGCCTGTTCGCCCCAATCGACGATATCCGGCTGGATGGC
>CAZUSF010000013.1:10220-22317 GCA_964623355.1 uncultured Thiobacillus sp.
TGGATACCGACACCTTCGTCGGTCAGCAGGGTATTACCGATGCCCAAGATCAAGGTTTTCATAATGCGGCGGATGTTAATTTGCAGTTGCAGCAAAAACAACCAAGTAAAAAACTCAAGTTACTGATTTTGCTTAAATTTTCCGCACTATTTAAGACTATCCTGTCTTCTATCAAACACTTATACTGCCCCATCATTTTTATTTATCAGCTTTGTCATGTGCCTCGCCATCCCCATGTGCATTACTTCGGTCGACGGCTTGAATGCCCGCTGTGAAGCGCGCGGCGCGTTTCGCGACATTTCTCTCTTCATGCTGCAGGATGATCCACCGGCGATAGGTGACTTCGTCATGGTCAGTAATGGCCAAGCGGTGCGTCAGGTCAGCCCGGAAGAAGCCCGGCTGTCCTGGGAAATGTGGGATCTGATCCTGGCCGAAACCCCCGCCGCATGACTCGCCTTCGGCAATCCTGAATGGACTGCCAACGCGAACTCAGTTGGCGCGTTGGCTCTCGGCCTCGGTTTCCGGATCGAATTCGGCGCGAACCGAATCCAGCGCATCTTTCAGCGTTTCCTCGCTGAGCGCATTCAGGCTCTCGGCCAATACTTCGGCGGCATCGATAGTGTCCTGATCATCAGGCAGGTTATCGGAATCCAGATTCGCCACCAGAACAGCGGCAGCGCCAGTCACCTGCAACAATTTCTGGCGTTCGGTCATCAATAGCTCGACTTCCTCGCGCAGCAGGCGGACTTCCTGGTCATTCAAAGCATGTACGGTCATGTCGGGGACTCCCACGGTTGCGTGCATTGCATGATACTCCGGCCTGTCCTCGTTTCTTGTGTCGAACTTATCTTGCTGCGCCCCATTCAGCTCGATCCTGCGTTGATCGGCCAGACCTTGCCTTGCGACCTGTATAGCGAATCCGGCGTGCTGCTGGCTGGCGCCGGCATGTTGCTGGCCGACGCGGCCCAATTCGAGCGGCTTGCCACACGACCGTTGTATCAACAGGCCGCGCCCGGCACCGATTCGATCCGGCCATTGCAGCGATTGCATGACATCGCCGCGCACACCGCAAAACTGCTGGCCGGCCCGGAGGCAGGTTTATCGGAAGAGGAACTACGCCTGCTGGCGCGCGCCTTTCTCGCCTTGTACCGGGTTGATCCGAATGCCTGTCTCGGTTATCCACGCGTCGCGCCAGTCGCTCCACCCTGGTTGAATCACAGCCTGCATGCACTGTTCATCAGCGTCTTGCTGGCCGACCACCTGGAGTTTTCCGAAGCCCGGATCGAAAGCCTGGCAGCCGCCGCGCTGACCATGAATATGTCCGATATTGCTTTGCATGAACGCATCCACGACGGTTTGTTTGCCAGTTCAGACTGGACGCAACTGCGTCGCCATCCGACTGATACCGCGAACCTGCTGGCGCGCGCCGGCGTGACCGATCTGGATTGGCTGAATAGCGTCCAGCAACATCATGAAAACATGGATGGCAGCGGCTACCCGTCCAATCTGACCGGGGCTCAAATCAGTCTGGCGGCGCGAGTTCTGCATGTCGCGGATGTCTATTGCAGCAAAGTCAGCGCACGTTCCTATCGTCCGCCCAAATCGTCCCGTCTGGCGTTCAAGACATTGTTCGGCACCGAACGCACACAAATCGACATGCAGATCGCCAGCCTGTTGCTGCGCCGCATTGGACTCTTGCCGCCCGGCACGCTGGTCCGGTTGAGCAATCGCGAAACCGCTTGCATCACCGGGCTTGGGCGTAATGGACAGGTTCTGTTTGGCATCAGCTTTCTCGATGCACGCGGCAACGCCCTCGAATCGCCGCGTGAACGCAATCTGACCAGCCGTGTTTATGCGATACGCTATCCAGTCGATGCTGATCCGGTCTGGCCGAAAATCAACTGGCCCACGCTTTGGGGTTATTAGGAAAATTTCATGTCGCTCAGCCCTTATGTCTTTGACGCCAGCCGCGAAAACTTCGATTCACTGATTCTTGGCAATTCGATGCGCGGTCTGGTTCTGGCGCATTTCTGGTCACCGAAAGCGGGCCCGTGCATGCTTTTGATGCCAAGACTGGTAAAACTGGCGGCGGAATACGGCGGCCGTTTTCTACTTGTCATGGTCAACACCGAAGAACTCGGTCAACGCGCGCGCAGCCTGGGCGTGACCAGCGTACCGACAGTCAAATTCTTCCTGCGTGAACAGGTGGTGCACACCATCCACGGCGCTGAAAGCGATGCCAGCTTCCGCGCCGCGCTTGGCCAGTTTCTCGCCAGCGATCAAGATCGGCTGCGCATGACCGCCTTGCGCATGCACCAGGACGGCGATACCGAAGGCGCCATCGCGCTGCTGGCGCGAATCGCAGTGGAAGACCCAGCCGACCTGGCCGTCGCTGCCGATCTGGCCAAGCTTCTGACCCTGGCCGGTCAGCCACACGAAGCGCTGGCGCTGCTTGCCGCCCTGCCCGCCGCAGCGCGAACACAAAGCAACATCGCCGGACTGCTGGCGCACCTGGAATTGCTCGAAGCCGCCAATCAAGAACATGCGGATGACGCGGATACTCCCGCAGCGCGTCTGACTCAAGCCGCGCAAGCACTGTTCGAGGATCAGCCTGAACAAGCGCTGGAACAACTGCTGGAACTGGCCAGAACAGCCCCCGCGTTTCGCGACGACATCGGCCGCCGCGCCATGCTGGCGCTGTTCGGCATGCTCGGTGGAGAGCATGCGTTGACGCGGCAGTACCGCGCCCGGCTGGCCGAACTCGCGGTTTAAGCGCAACGCCCAGCGTGATGTCGGCATGGCAAACCGCATTCGTCAGCGCCCCCGCGTTCGCGCACCTGAAGCCATGGCTGGACCGCTTCCCGGCAACTGATTGGCCCGATCTGGCAACGCTGAATCAGTTTGCCGAAGCCCAGAATTTGCGCAATGCGATGGGGCTGCCAGTCCATTTTTCACCGCAGAACAGCCCCTGCGGACAACATGACTATGAAATCGGCATCCATGCCAGCGGCCTGGTGCCCAGCCGCGAACGCAACTGGCACGATCTGTTCAATGCGCTGACCTGGCTCGCCTTTCCGGCGACCAAAGCGGCGTTGAACGCAGTCCATCAAACCACGTTACTGCCCGGCCTGAATCGTTTGCCCGCGTCCGACGCTGCCACGCTGTTCGATGAAAGCGGCCTGGTGCTAACCGGGGAAGATGACCATCTGGCCAGGCTGCTGGCCGCGCGGCAATGGCGCGAAGCCTTCGTGACCCGGCGTGATGACTGGAAAAATATCCGGGTGCATGTCATCGGCCATGCGGTGCTGGAAAAACTGCTCAACCCTTGGCCGGGCATCACCGCCAAATGCCTGTTCATCAAGACCCGGGCGGATGCCACCTTGACATCGCACGATGCAGCCATTGCCGAGCAATGGCAGAACAACAGGATAACGGATGCGCGTGCGCTGTTTCCGCTGCCGGTCCTGGGCATTCCCGGCTGGTGGCCGGCAAACGAAGATCCCGAGTTTTATGCAAACCAGCAGGTATTCCGCCCGCCACGCTGATTTATGCACGTCGCGTTTCAAAAACACGAAGACCCGGCAAATTCAGGCTTCGCAAAACCCGGTTATGAAGCCTCAGTTATGAACCGTAACCGGCGGCGTATTGCAGGCCTCACCCGGCTCGACCGGGACATCTCGGACATCGAAAGTCATTTCAGACAGGTCGATCAAGATGTAGCTCGGCTTGGCGCCGACACCGCCGACCGTGCCCGGGTTGAGCAGATGCGAAACCCCGCCGCGCACCGTGTCAACCCGCTGCACGCTGGCCTTGTGGTCATGCCCGCAGCAGACCAGATCGTAATCGCCGGTCAACGCCAGCGCGGCGGCGTAATGCGGGTAATGCACCAGGAAAATGCTGCGTCCACCCAGATGCAACGTCGCATCCTGGCCGTGGTAGCGCACCACGCTGTCCGGCTCATGCGACAGCTTGGACATAGCGAAAAGATCGCCGGTGTTGTTGCCATGGATGACATGCACCGGCAATTCGAATTTCTTCAGCACACGCAACGTGGTTGGCGCCACCACGTCACCGCAATGCAGCACGGCCTCGGCGCCACGCCCCTTGGCGTCATGCACCGCATGTTCAAGCAGACGCCGGTTGTCGTGGCTATCGGAAAGCAGGCAGATTTTCACTGAACTTTTGCGTAGCCGTGCAAGGATCAGAACAGCGGTTTTTCAGGCGCCGCCTGATAGCGGGCGACGCCACCGAGAATTTCCTCGCGGGCGCCTTCAATGCCGACCCAACCTTCAACCTTGACCCATTTGCCGGGCTCCAGATCCTTGTAATGCTCGAAGAAGTGCGAGATCTGCCTGAGTAACAACTGCGGCAAATCCTCCGGTGACTTAACGTGCGTATAAAGGCTGGTCAGTTTGTCGACCGGCACCGCGATGACTTTGGCATCGATGCCGGCTTCATCGGTCATCTTCAGCATGCCAACCGGACGACAACGCACAACCACTCCGGTAATCAGCGGAATCGGGGTCACCACCAGCACATCGACCGGATCGCCATCTTCCGACAAGGTATGCGGCACATAACCGTAGTTGCACGGGTAATGCATGGCGGTGGACATGAAACGATCAACAAACATCGCGCCGGTATCTTTATCCAGCTCATATTTGATCGGCTCACCATGCGCCGGAATTTCGATGATGACGTTGATGTCATCCGGAACATTACGGCCGGTTGGGACGTGGTCGAGAATCATTTTGGAGCCTCTCCGAAAAATTGATGCAGTGCGGCATTATACCTGAGTGGTCTGTTACACTTTTTTCACTTGCTTATCACTTGCCTATCACTTGCCCACTCCGAGTGCATGCCATGACCGAACTGTCATCTGGAGAAGTGATCATTCGCGGCATCACCCGCCAGGGCAGGATATTTCGTCCGAGTGACTGGGCGGATCGCCTCGCCAGCATCCTGTCTCAAGTTGGGCATGACCACCGGCTGCGCTACTCGACCCAACTTTGCCCGGTGACACGCGAAGGCGTGCGATGCGTGGTGATTCAGCGAATCCTGGAAGCGGAAGACCCGCGTATGTTCAAGTTTCTGCTCGACTTCGCGGATTCAAATGAACTTGAAGTCTTGCCAGGCCGCCAGACCGAACGGCCATTCACTTGTCCGCTGCCCAGTCCAAGACAAGCAGATCGATAACCGCGTGCAATTGCAACACTCAAGCAACACTCAAACTCAAGCAACTATCAAACCCAAAAACAAAACCGCCCGGCAAGCCGGGCGGTTTTGTTTGAATCGAACTGGATCAGGCCATCGCCTTGATCGCGCCGGACAAGCGGCTCTTATGACGAGCAGCTTTATTCTTGTGCACGATATTCTTGTCAGCCAGGCTGTCGATCACGCTCATGTTTTCATTCAACATGGCCTGAGCCGCGGTTTTGTCACCGGCTTCAATCGCCTTGCGAACTTTTTTGACAGCAGTCCGGTAAGCCGAACGCTGAGACATGTTATGCAAGCGCAGAACTGCGGACTGACGGGCACGTTTCTTTGCCTGGGCACTGTTAGCCATACAGGAACTCCTTGGTAATCTGGACGCAACTGGAAAACGCGGCATCATACTGATCCGCTCTCTGCTAAGCAAGCAAACTCTGCATCTTGGCTATCCCGCCAAGCCTCCATTCGTTACCATGCCGCGACATTTCTCGCGACACATCCTCACTCCACCGCCAATGAACCTGCTCAAAGCCCTTGCCACAGTCAGTTCGATGACGCTGTTGTCGCGCATTCTGGGCTTTGCGCGCGATGCGATCATCGCGCGCGTTTTTGGCGCCGGCGTCGCGACCGATGCATTCTTCGTCGCCTTCAAGCTGCCCAACCTGCTGCGTCGGCTGTTTGCCGAGGGGGCCTTTTCGCAAGCCTTCGTCCCCATCCTGGCGGAATACAAGAATCAGCGCGGCGAGGAAGCGACGCGCATCCTGGTCAGTCGTGTCGCCAGCATGCTGTTCGTCGCGGTGGCTGTGGTCGCCGGCCTCGGCATCGTCGCCGCGCCGTTGATCGTACTGATCTCGGCACCCGGCTTCAGCGCCGATGTCGAAAAATTCCAGTTGACGGTGGAAATGACCCGCATCGTCTTCCCCTACATCCTGTTCATGTCGCTGGTCGCATTCGCGGGCGGCATCCTGAACACCTTCAGTCGCTTCATGGTGCCTGCCTTTACGCCGGTATTGCTGAATGTCTCGATGATCCTGGCCGCCGCCGTGGCGGCACCATATTTCGATCCGCCGGTACTGGCGCTGGCCTGGGGCGCCTTCATCGGCGGCATCATGCAGCTTGCGCTGCAGATTCCGGCGCTGAAGCGGCTCGGCTTCCTGCCGCGCTGGGACTGGGCGCCGAAGGATGAGGGTGTGCGCCGCGTACTTTTATTGATGGGGCCGGCGGCATTCGGCGTCTCGATCGCGCAGATTTCTCTGCTGATCAACACCATCTTCGCCTCCTTCCTCGCCACCGGCAGCGTGTCCTGGCTGTATTACGCCGACCGTCTGATGGAATTCCCCACCGGCATGCTCGGCGTCGCACTGGGCACCATCCTGTTGCCGTCGCTGGCCAAGCATTACGCCGACAACGACCCATCGCAATATTCCCGCCTGCTCGACTGGGGACTGCGGATGACGCTGATGCTGGCCGCGCCCGCCGCAGTCGGCCTCGGCATCCTGGCCGGGCCGTTGATCGCCACACTATTTCTCTATGGCGAGTTCACCCCGCATGACCTGGAAATGACCCGTATCGCGCTGGTTGCCTACAGCATCGGCCTGGTCGGAATCATTCTGGTCAAGGTACTCGCCCCCGGCTTCTATGCCCGGCAAAACATCAAGACACCGGTCAAGATCGCCCTGCTCACCCTGCTTGCCACGCAAGCGATGAACCTGGCCTTCATCGGGCCTTTGCAACACGCCGGACTGGCGCTGTCGATCGGCCTCGGCGCCTGCCTCAACGCCGGCATCCTGTTCTACAAGCTGCGTTCGTACGGCATCTTCCAGCCGCAACCCGGCTGGGCTGTATTTCTGTTCAAGCTGATGACCGCGCTGGCCGTTATGGGTCTATTACTTTGGTTAGGGGTAGGCCAGTCTGGCCAGTGGATTGAATATGACTTTTCTCAACGCATTGCTCACCTCACCGCGCTGGTCGTGGGAGGGGCGTGCGCCTACTTCGCCGCCCTCTGGCTGCTCGGCTTCCGGCTGCATCAATTCAAACGACGCGCAGCCTGAGTCAGGACCGGCGTGATGCGCCGAGTCAGGCTCGGGCAACCTTTTCGCTGGCTCGCGGCGATTGCGCTGACCGGCATGCTGCTTTCCGGCGCCACCTATCACTTCAGCACGCAACACGAAGCACAACGACTCCAGGCCCTGTTCGAACATCTCTCGCAAGATCGCGCCCTGCGCCTGCAAAGTTCGCTCAATGAAACGCTGACGGTGCTGACCTCGGTGCAAGGCCTGTTCGACGCTTCCCACCAGGTCAACCGCAACCAATTTCACCTGATGGTTACACCAGCGCTGATGCGGCATCCGGAAATCATGGCAATCCAGTGGGCGCCCAGAGTCAATGCCGATGCACGCATTCCGTTCGAGCAGGCGCTAAAAGCAGAAGGACTGGGCGACCTGGGCATTTACGATGTTTCGTCGGATGCCAGTGTCAGTCGCAAGGCGGAAGCGCGCGCCGAGTATTTTCCCGTCCTGTTCAGCGAACCCTTCGCCAAGAACCGCGCCGCCATCGGAATCGACCCCTATGCCCGGCCCGGGAATCGCGACGCCATGCAGACCGCCGTATTCAACGGCAGCCAATCGAGTACGCGGCCGTTCGCCCTGGTGCAGGATCCAAGCGGCCCCCTCGCGGTGGCGATTTATCAACCGATTTTCCGGCTTGACCAGCCGCATACCACGCCAGAACAGCGGCAAGCCGCACTCCGCGGCTTCGTCATTCTGTTGCTGCGACCGGGGGTTTCTCTGGAAGCGACCCTGGACAGAATTTCAGTTGTGGGCATCGACATGCGCTTGCTGGACAGCAGTCAGCCGCCGGTCCTGGTCCAGCATCTGCCGAGCCGGTTGCCGAATCAGACGGTCAATCCCGACGAACGTCTGCAAGGCAGCCATCCGCTGACCTTGCCGGGTCGGGAATTGATCTTGCGGATGACCGCCACCGATGGCTTCTACGTGCAGAACCAAAGCCGGGAACCCATCACGGTCCTGCTCGCCGGCCTGTCGATGAGTGGCTTGCTCTTGCTGCTGCTTTGGGCGCAGGTGCGGCAAAGCCGGAAAGAGGCCCGCTTGCTCGACGAACTGCAAACCAGCGAAAGCCGTTTCCAGCAACTCGCCAACAACCTTGACGCCGTGTTCTGGATCACCACGCCGGACTGGGGGCAGATCATTTACATCAGTCCGGCCTATGAACGGATCTGGGGACGCAGCCCCGATGACCTTTACCGTAACAACCTGGACTGGTTCGAGGCGATCGTCGAAGAGGATCGCGCCACAGTCGAGCAACAGATTCCCAGTGCCGAGCAAACCGACTGGAGCAGCTTTGAATTTTCACCGTTCCGCATCCGCCGTCCGGATGGCAGCCTGCACTGGATTGCCGCGCGCGCCTTTCCGGTGCATGACGCGGCAGGTCGATTGGTGCGGGTTGCCGGCATCGCGGAAGACATCAGCGAGCGGATGACCCACCAGCAGCATCTGGAAGAACTGGCACACTTCGATACGCTGACGCATCTGCCCAACCGTCGCCTGCTGGCGGACCGCATGCAACTGGCGATGGCGCGCAGCCAGCGCAGTCATGATCTGCTCGGCATCTGCATGCTTGATCTGGATGGTTTCAAGCCGATCAACGACCGTTACGGACACGAAGTCGGCGATCAATTGCTGATTGAAGTCGGCCAACGCCTACGTGAATGCGTGCGCGGCGACGACACCGTGGCAAGGCTTGGCGGCGACGAATTCGTCCTGCTTCTGGGCGGCCTGAAAAACGCCAGAGAACTGGAAGAAGCGTTGCGCCGTGTACTGCAACAACTGGCTGCGCTTTACACCGTCACCGAACAGCCGGTTGCCATCTCGGCCAGCATCGGCGTAACGCTGTACCCGAACGACAACGGCGATGCCGACACCCTGTTGCGCCATGCCGACCATGCGATGTATCTGGCCAAGGAAGCCGGCAAGAACCGCTTCATCCTGTTCAACCCTGCTTTGGAGGAACGCCAGCGCGACAACCGCGCCGCGCTCGGCCTGATCAAAAAGGCCATCGCCGAGGACCAACTGTGTCTTTTCTATCAGCCCATCGTCGACTGTCGCCGCGGCCGGGTAGTTGGCATGGAAGCGCTGCTGCGTTGGCAACATCCGATTCTCGGTTTGATGGGACCGGGGGAATTCCTGCCACTGGTTGAGAGTGATGACATGCTGGCGCGCGACGTCGGTATCTGGGTCATGCAGCACGCCATCGAACAGGCTGCGGCCTGGCGGCAAGCCGGGCTGAACATCCCGGTCAGCATCAACGTCTTTGTCCAGCAATTGCGTGATGTTGATTTCCCGCTCAGATTGCAAACCTTGTTGGCGGCGCATCCCGAGTTGCCGCCCGACCAGATCTGTATCGAAATTCTGGAAAACACCGCACTGGACGATTTCTCCAGCGTCACCCGCCTCATCCAAATCTGTGCCAGCCAGGGGATCCGTTTCGCGCTGGATGATTTCGGCACCGGCTTTTCCTCCCTCACCTACCTGCGCCGACTGCCGGTCAACAGTTTGAAAATCGACCAGTCCTTCGTGCGCGACATGTTGCAAGACCCGGATGACCTGACCATCGTCGAAGGCGTCATCGGCCTCAGCAAGGCGTTCCGTCATCAGGTCGTCGCCGAGGGCGTCGAATCTGCCGAACATGCGCTGATGCTGATGGAAATGGGCTGCAATCTGGTACAGGGCTTCGGCATTGCGCGTCCGATGCCGAGCACGGATACCGAGGCCTGGCTGCAGAACTTCCAGCCCGACCCGCGCTGGCTGGAAAACGCCGCGCAACGCCTGTCGCGGGATGACTTCCAGTTAATCCTGGCCGAGGTCAACCACCGCCAATGGCTGGCCAGCCTGCAAAACTGGATGCACCAGGACCCGGAGCATCGCACTCCGGCGCCGCCGTTGGACAGCCACGAATGCAACTTTGGTCGCTGGTATTACGGCGAAGGCGCACGCCGCTATGGACAGCTCGCCGAATATCACGCCGTCGAAGCCTTGCATGAAAGCGTTCATCATCTGGCGCATAAACTGGTCCGCGAGACAGAGGACGGCGCCACCGTCTCCAGTCGTGAAACCGAAGCCGTGTTGTTGCGCAGCGCAGAGACATTTGTCGATGCCCTGACCAACATTCGCAGCCTGGTCAAATACAACGACGCCGGTCAGTAAACACTGTGCAAACAAGTCCTTTTTCAGGAGTCAGACATGATCAGCCATGAACCCATCATCTGGAATGACACCTTTCTCACCGGCATCAATCGCATCGACGACCAGCACAAGGTTCTGGTGAACACGCTCAACGAAGCCAACAAGCGTCTCGCCAACGGCGTCACGCGCGACCTGCTGGAACAAATCACGCGCGATCTGCTGAGTTACGCCATTTACCACTTCGAAACAGAAGAAGGCCTGATGCGGGAATATGACTACGAAGCCGGTTCGGACGCCGCAGAAACCAGGCATCGCCAGGAGCATCGCAGCTTCTCGCAACAGGTGGTCAAGCTGCGTGAAGGCCTGCGCGACGGTCGACTGGTGACACGAGAAGAACTGCTGTCGTTTCTCAATCAATGGCTGGTCAACCACATCCTGCACACGGATAAGCAGTTTGGTGAATTTCTCATCAAACAGGGGTATCGCCCAGCAGAATAAAGGCGGTTAAATCACGCGTTGAAAAGGTCATCCACGGCGACCCTTCCCCCTATCTGCCAAACACGCTTTGCCAACCACGCTTTGCCAACCACTCCCAGCTAACCCGATGAGAGTCTTTTTTGGCCTTCTTCTGTTTCTCGCCTGGCAGGCGCAGTCGCTGGCTGCCGAGATACTGCGGTTTGCGCCCCTGCCGCTGGAAAACCGGGAAACAGTCATCCGCCAGTTCTCTCCGCTGCTGGCGCATATCGAAGCAAAAACCGGTCAGCCGGTGCGCTTTGTCTTTCACGACAATTACGACGACATCCTGCAAGCCTTCGCCGACGCCAAGATCGATCTCGCCTATCTCGGCCCAATGCCTTACACGCGCTTGCGGCAGCGCTTCGCGCAGGCGGAACCGCTGGTGCAGTTCCGTGAAACCGACGGCAGTGTCATGTATCGCTGCGTGCTGGCGGCCTTTCGCGGCGACCATATCCGCCTGCCGGCACTCAGGAATCTGACCCTCGGCCTGACCCAGCCGCTCTCCACCTGCGGTGATCTCTCGGTCAATGGACTGCTGCAAAAACATGCTGGTTTCGGGCTGCAACAGACGCCTTATCGTTACCTGGGCACGCATGAAGCGGTTGCGCTGGCGATCATCAGCGGCGAAGTCGCGGCGGGTGGCATGAAGGAATCGATCGCGCGCAAATACGCCGGACTCGGCCTGGAAGTCCTGGCCAAAACTGATCTGTTGCCCGGATTCGTGCTGGTCGCCAACCGCGCCACGCTGTCGCCGGCGCGCATTGCCCAGTTGCGCCAAATGATGTTGACGACGCCCAAAAGCGTCTACAGCCACTGGGGCGCCCCGATTCGGCATGGCATGAACCCCGCCGCAGACAGCGACTACGCCAGCGTTCGCGCACTCAGCGCGGCGAAGCTTGCATCGCCAAGGGAAAAGCCGTGACAGCGATCTCCCTGCGCATCCTGATTGCCACGCTGTTTCTTTTCGCCGCGCTGGCGATCGGCCTGTTTTTCCATACCGCATACGAGAATCAGGCACGCCATGTCGCGCACCAGAACTCGATTGCGCTTGATGTCGCCTATCGCTCGACCATCTCGATGTATCGGCTTGAGGTAGAAACGCGATTCAAGAATCAGGTGCTGCGCGACGAAGTGCTCGACCTGCTGCAACAGGCGAATGACGCCACGGC
>CAZUSF010000014.1:0-21874 GCA_964623355.1 uncultured Thiobacillus sp.
GCGTGGCTGATCGATTCGATGGTCCGCCGCATGCCGATGGCGGGCGAATTGATGTAACGCAGCAAACGGTAGGTCAAAGCCGGGTCGAGCTTGAAGCTTTTCTCGATCACCGGGAATTCAGCCTGCTTCTTCGCCAGATTGAGCAGTTCCATCACCCGCATGCTGCTGCTGTCGAGTCGATGCGCGCCGGAGGCTTGCGGGTAAGTGTAGTAATAGCCCTGGAACAGATTGAAAGAGAGCTTGCGGCAGGCGGCAAAGACTTCAGGCGTATCGACCTGGGTCGCGATCAGCAACGGTTTTTTTTTGCTGCCGGTATCCAGGCTGCGCACGACCTGCGTGGTTAATCCCATGACATCGTAGCGGGTCGTGTCGAAGCGGATGTAACGGCAATAGCCGGCAAGTTCCTGATTGTTGCCCGGGTCATCGAGCGCCAGTTGCAGGCCGTCATGCGCCAGTTGTTCGGCGCGCGCGATCAAGGCCGGGGAGCTGCGATGCGGGTGAATGGCAATCACCACCTGGCTTTTCGGCAGTTCTTGCATCAGCGGACTGAGCAGGGTTTCCGGGGCGACGCCGAGGAAGGTCAGCTTGTCGCCCAGCGCCTGCTGATAGGCCAGGTCGATCGTGCTTGCCAGCAGCCATTCATCTTCCGCTTGCCGCCGCGAAGCCGCGCCTGGTAGCGCATCGTCGACGAGGGCGGCGGGGTCGCGCCGTTTCAGTTCATAGCCAACGATGCCGTGTTCGTTGTTCAGGATCGGCTGTCGGGTCAGGAAGCGTTGCAGGCTGGCAATTCCATCGACCGGATTTGGCGTCGCGGCGATTTTCTCGCTCATCTGTCAGGCACCTTTTTGAAAGTGCTCGAACACGTTGTTCACCGCGCGATCGATGAGTGACACGTTGTTGATGACTTGCGCGCGCGCATCGCGAAACTTCGCCGCCAAGCCCTGCGCATTGATCGACACCGCGCGTTGGCCGAGCCGGTTGGTGAACAGGTAAGTTCCCTGCAGCGGACTGATCCACGCCAGTTTGGCGCGCAACACGGTGTCGTCATCCTGTTTGAATTCGATCCAGACGCCACGTTTCAGATCTTTCACCATGCTTTCGAAATGGCTGTCCTGCGGTTCGTCCCAGGCTTCGCCGCGGACCCCGCTGATGGTGATTTCCTCCAGGTCGGAAGCTTCTTCCTGCGCGCTGGCAATTTCCTGCAACAAGGCCGCGTCGGGAATGATGGATTCGGTGAGGGCGGGTATGTCTTCAAAGTCTTTCGTCCCGAAGATCGGCGTTTCCTGGACTGGAATGTCAGTCACATCGACCGCAGTAAAAGCAGTCAGCGCGGCGGCAACGCTTTCATCCTGCTCGCCGCGGAAGCCGGCTTTGACGGCAACCGCATGGCACTTCACCAAGTCCGAAAAGAAGGTATCACGCACTTCTTTTTCCAGATTCAGGGCCTGGATGCCACTGTCCAGGCGCTTGAGCAGGCGGGGCAGCAATTCGATCAGTTTGCGGCGTTCGTCCTTGTCGGTTTTTGGCGTCAGGCTCCACAGCAGGTCATTCACCGTATCGACAGTTTCCTGCCAGTCAGGGCTGCTTTCGCCTTTGGCGACATGCAGTTCGGCAAGCCGCTTTTCCCAGTGACTGAGCAAAAAGTCGCGGATCGTGATGGGCATCGGATGGTCGAGCATGCAGGCCATGACGGTATCGTGCGCAACCACCCGCGCGATTTCGAATTGTTCCCGATTACGCAGGAACTGGGCGCTACGGCTGGTGAGTTGATCGCTGGTCTGCTTTTCTTCCGCCAGGTAGGTCTGGAAATCCCGCAGCGCCTGGATGAAGACATCCAGGCCATCTTCGTACTGGCTGAGAATGCGCTGCACGATCTGTTCAATTTCCCGGTACAGGGGGCTGTCGTGGCCTTCAATCGGATCCCAGCCGAGCGCAGCGTCAGCCATCAGGTCGAGCAATTGCCGCGCCGGATGCGCCTTCTGCGAGAAGAAGGATTTATCCAGCATGGTGACCTTCAGTACCGGAATCTGCAGGCGGCCGATCAGCGCTTTCATCGCATCCGGAATGCGGTTGTCACCCAGGATGTAGTCGAACACCAGCACGACGATATCCAGGGTCATGGTTTCCATCTGGCCCATCATGCCGGCCGCTTGCGATTTCTTCAGTTCACGCAGCACGTTGATGTGGCCATCCGCGATCAGATCGGCATTCAGGTTGCCCATGCCGAGGCCTTCCAGGCGGCCATGCTGAAGTTGGGTCAGCGCCTGCAACACTGCGGGATTGATGGCGTGTCCGATCGCCTGTCCGGTCGCGGCATCGATAGCCTGACCACTATCAGGACCACCACCCAACGGTTGCAGTTGCGCATAGCCGGGCATGCCGGGAAATGCCATGCCGGCGCCGGAGCGGCTATACATCAACTGTTGCAGCATGGCGAACATGTCCGTGCCACCGCCGCCGGGAGGCGCGCCAGTTGCTGGATTGGCGGCGACGGCATTGGGCATGGCCGCGTTGGCAAGCGATGCGGCGGTTGGCGCAGACGGGGAGCGGGCCATGCTGGCGCGGATCGTCGGCAGGATGTTGTGCTCGACCAGATAGCGGTTGATTTCCTGGTAGGCGTCCCGCACTTTGGCCGGGAAGTGTTTATTGATGCGTGAGACCAGCAATAATTTGATCTTGACGCTGGCGTCCTGCTCCTTCAATGCATCCAGCAAAGCGGTACCGATCACGTCAGGCCCAAGCGGAATCTGCTCGGTTTTCAGGTCTGCCTGGTTGAGCAACACACCGATGCGCTTGCCCAAACCGAACAATTCCTCACCGCAGGTATTGGCGATGGCGTTGGCGATGGTATTTGCCGCGAGCGACTGTTCCAGGTCATCCGGTTCAACCAGACTGAGGCTGGAAAGATCGAGATTGGACTGCTCTCGATTTGGCGAACCATTGAGCTGACGCCGCTTTTCTTCATTGAAGCGGTTGAAAAACTGTTTTTTGAACGATGCGGCAATGGCGGCGCCGTTGTCGCGTGCCTGTTCCATGCTGTCCATGTAGAGGATGTACATTTCCTGCGACGGCATCTTGCTGACCAGTTCGGTCAGTTCGGCGACGACCCGGGTCAAGCTTTGTACAAGGTCGTTTGATAGCCGCGTGGCGATCTTGTCGCGACAACTATCAAGCAGTGCTGTTTCAGACATCAATTCATCTCCTGGCAGGTTGCTGCGCCTGGCGCGCGGCAATCGTCTTCCTGCATTTCCTCTGGATTTTCCAGCATAAACCGCTTTCCTGACAGTAATGCATTGATTGCTTTGTCAAGCCTTGTTCGACGCGATGGCTTGGCTCATCCTCGCGCCCCTTCGCTGTTTGTATGACCAATACTGTGACCAAAACTGATTTCGTTATGTTCAACCCGATCGAAAACCGTATCGCCCAGGAACTCAATGTCCATCCCAACCAGGTCGCCGCTGCCGTGGCGCTGCTGGATGATGGCGCTACCGTGCCATTTGTCGCACGTTACCGCAAGGAAGCCACCGGCGGTCTTGACGATACTCAATTGCGGCATCTGGAAGAACGGTTGGGCTATTTGCGCGAACTGGAAGATCGCCGCGCGGCGGTGATCGCCAGTATCAGCGAGCAGGGCAAACTGACGCCGGCATTGCAGGCCGATATCGCAGCCGCCGAAACCAAGCAGCGCCTGGAAGATCTTTACCTGCCCTATAAGCAGAAGCGTCGCACCAAGGCGCAGATTGCACGCGAAGCCGGTCTGGCCCCGCTGGCGGAACAACTGCTGGCCGATCCGATGTTGACGCCGGAAGTCGAAGCCGCCGCGTTCCTGAACCCGGATCTGGGCATCGCTGACACCAAGGCCGCGCTCGATGGCGCGCGCCAGATTCTGATGGAACAATTCTCCGAAGACGCCGCATTGATCGAACGTTTGCGCGGCTATTTGCAGACGAATGGCCGCGTCGTTTCACGTCTGATCGAAGGCAAGGAAGCCGAAGGCCAGAAATTTCGTGACTGGTTCGAATTCGATGAACCCTGGCAGGCGATGCCGTCGCATCGCGCGTTGGCGCTATTTCGTGGCCGCAACGAAGGGATCTTGTCGGTCGCGATCAAGCTGCCTGAGGAGTTGGCAGGGGCTGCTTCCAACTCTGTCAGCAGTCCGTGCGAGGGTCATATCGCGGCGCATTTCAGCCTGCGTGACCAAGGTCGTCCAGGTGATAAATGGCTGCTCGATACGGTGCGCTGGGCGTGGAAAGTGAAGCTGTCGCTGCATCTGGAGCTGGATTTGATGAATGCGCTGTTCGAGCGCGCCGAAACCGAAGCCATCCGGGTTTTCGCCAGCAATCTGAAAGACCTGTTGCTGGCAGCCCCCGCCGGGCCGAAGGCGGTGATCGGACTCGATCCGGGCATCCGCACCGGGGTCAAAGTCGCCGTGGTCGACCGCACCGGCAAGGTGCTGGATACCGCCGTGATCTACCCGCATGAGCCGCGCAACGACTGGAACGGTTCGCTGGCGACGCTATCGAAACTGGCCGTCAAGCATGGCGCCGAACTGATCAGCATCGGCAACGGTACCGCCAGCCGCGAGACCGACAAGCTCGCCGCCGATCTCATTGCCCAACTGTCGCGGTTGCAGCCAGAACTAGGCCTCGCCAAAGTCACCGTCAGCGAAGCCGGCGCATCGGTGTATTCCGCCTCCGACCTCGCCGCACGGGAATTCCCCGATATGGATGTCACCCTGCGCGGCGCCGTATCCATCGCCCGTCGATTGCAGGATCCGCTGGCGGAACTGGTCAAGATCGAACCGAAAGCCATCGGCGTCGGCCAGTATCAGCACGATCTCGGCCAGTCCAAGCTTGGTCAGGCGCTGGAAGCGGTGGTGGAGGATTGCGTCAACGCGGTCGGCGTCGATGTGAATACCGCTTCCGCCGCGCTGCTGACCCGCGTTTCCGGCCTCAACACCACGCTGGCCAACCAGATCGTCGCGCATCGCGACGCCAACGGCCCTTTTGCCAACCGCGATGCGTTGAAGAAAGTGCCGCGCCTGGGACCGAAAACCTACGAACTGGCGGCCGGCTTTCTGCGCGTCCCCGGCGGCGACAATCCGCTCGATTCCTCATCCGTGCATCCGGAAGCCTATCCGGTGGTTGAACACATCCTGGCCGACCTGAAGCTGGATATGAAAAGCGTGATCGGCAACACCGATGTCTTGAAGCGGCTTGACGCCGGTAAATATGTCGATGACCGCTTCGGCCTGCCGACCGTGCGCGACATCCTGAAAGAACTGGAAAAACCCGGCCGCGATCCGCGCCCGGCGTTCAAGACCGCCAGCTTCCAGGACGGCGTCAACGATCTGAAAGACCTGCAGCCCGGCATGCAACTCGAAGGCGTCGTCACCAACGTCACCAATTTCGGTGCCTTCATCGACATCGGTGTGCATCAGGATGGTCTGGTGCACATCTCCGCGCTCTCTAACAAATTTGTCAAAGACCCGCGCGAAGTGGTCAAGGCCGGCGACATCGTCAAGGTCAAAGTGCTGGAAGTCGATGTCGCACGTAAGCGGGTGGCGCTGACCATGCGGATGCAGGATGAAGTGAAACCGGCAAAGCCGGCATCCGCGCCCGCCGGTCGGGGACGCCCGCAGCCTGGCAATGCGCCGCAAGCGACTGCCGGCGCGCTGGCGGATGCATTGAAGCGGGCGGTTGGCCGAAAATAGCTGCTGCTTCAGTTTGCCCAGTTTTCAACACGCAGACCGGTTATGCGGTCGAATTCGGCGATGTTGTTGGTCACCAGAACCATGTCTTCGGCGAGTGCGTGGCAGGCGATCCAGAGATCGTTGCCGCCTATCGGCGTACCGGCCAAGCGCAACTGGGTGGCATGGCGGGCGTAATGCGTGCAGATTGAAGGCGGCGTGTCGTAAATCACCGGAATTTGTCGCGTCAGGCTGTCCAGACGGCGCAGGACTTCGGTCTTGCGCGTGCTGCGTTCAGCGCCTTTGAGCAATTCGGCATAGGTGAAGAACGACATGCACAGCGTGTCGTCCGCATCCAACGCATTGATGCGGTCGGCCACGGCTGGCGGTTTGTTCTTGATGAAGTAGATGACGATGTTGGTGTCCAGCATGTACTTCATAGCGGCTCGCGTTCCTGCGGCGGCGATTGCATCTGACGGTCTTCTTCCATGAGTTCGATGAATTCATCATCGAAACCTTCCAGCGCCTCCAACAAGGCGAGCCCCCGATCGGATGGGAGCGGGTGTATCACCAAGTCACCCGCTGCATTGCGCGATATTTCGACGCGATTGCCCGCAAGTCGGAATTCCTGCGGAATCCGGACTGCCTGACTGTTGCCGTTCATGAAGATGCGACTGATTTGTGTCGGCATGTTCGTCTCCTGTGTGTACGGTTATGTGTGTATTTTAGATGCTTGAAGGGCGCGATGCCAGCTCGCAAGCAATGCCCGGCCGCTCGATCAGTGCGGCAGGGCCTGTGTTGGATGTCGATTCGGGGTGTTTTCCCGATTCGTCACAGCAGTTTCAATAGCGCCACGCCGCCCAGGATCAGCGTCACCACGCCGACTACGCCGCGCAGGCCGGCTTCGGTCGAGCGTTTTATCGTCAACGTCGCCATTGGCACCGACAGCAGCGCGCCCAGCGTGAGCGGCATGGCCAGTTCCCAGGCGATGTGCTTGCCCATGGCGAGGTAGCCGAGGACACCGATCAGGCAGGTCAATGATTCCGCGACTGAGGTGACGGCTACTGCGTGTTTCGCGGGCAGGCCGGAAACAACCTGGCCGGCGGTGACCAGCGGGCCATAACCGCCGCCGGACAAACCTTTGTTGAACGCGGCCACGGCGCCGACTGCGACGATGCCACTGGCGCGATAGGGCACTTGCCGATTGCGGGTGAGCAGGATGATGACGCCCATCGCCAGGATGATCGCGGTGATGAACAGGCCGAGCCAGAACTTGGAAATGCTGACTGCCACCCAGACCGCCAGCAAAGCGCCGACACCGCTCAGACTGCCGAGCAGCAGTGTGGTTTTACGGGCGCGCGCGTCGCGTAGAAAGTCGACATTGCCGTCGCGTTGATGCAGCAGGCCGGCGGTGAGGCCGGTCATCAATTCGCTCAACAATACCGCCGGCACGATTTGCAACGGCTCGAATCCGGCCAGCAACAACACCGGCGTCAATGTGGTGCCGTAACCCATGCCGAGGCTGGAATCCATGTATTCGCAAACCAGCGCGGCGAAAAAGATGGCCAGCACGGTAAGTGTCGGCAAGCCCAACGTCGCTTGCGCAGGCGTCTCCCAGCCGGGCAAGTAATGCAGCATCAGCAGCAGGCCGGTGATGCCGCTGACCAACAGCAGCCACAACTGGGTGCGCCGGCTGGACAGCGGGGGCAGGGCGCTGAGCGAGATGTGGTTTGTTGACCAGTGGGTTTTCGACAAGGCGGGCATGATCGATTCCTTCAGGTTGCGGGCGCTCTTCTCCTGCATATGTCGTGCCATGCGCCAACAAGCCGCTTATTTGCCGCTTACTTGCCGGATATTTGCCCCATTTCGTTCTATAAATTGGATATGGAACGGAAAAACAAGGAAATAAGATGGCTATCAATGAAATAAAACAGAATTTGGATGGCTTGCGCAGTCTGGAAGACCTTGCCGAGCAATCTGCCGGCAACGAGGCGCAGATTGATGATTTTCTGCTCGAACTCGGCAAAAACCTGGGGCCGGCGGCGCGTCAGTTGATCCTGCGTTTGGGCGAGGAGCGCAAAACCTTCCGGCTCAAGCGTGCCGGTCTCAATGAAGCCATTGTCGGCGCCGAACAAGGCCTGCGCGAGGTAATGGCGGCAGTGCAGCAAGTTGCGCGCTCGGATGCCCCAGTATTGATCCTGGGCGAAACCGGCACCGGCAAGGAGGTTGTCGCACGCGCCGTGCATGCCCACTCGCGCCGTGCCAATGGTCCGATCCTGCGCGTCAACTGCGGCGCCATTCCGCATGAATTGATCGACTCCGAACTGTTCGGCCATGAGCGCGGCAGCTTCACCGGTGCGGTCGGCACCCGTAAAGGCTGGTTCGAGCGCGCCGATGGCGGCACGCTGTTCCTGGATGAAATCGGTGAATTGCCGCTGGCGGCGCAAGTCCGTTTGTTGCGTGTGTTGCAGGACGGCAGTTTTCAGCGCGTTGGCGGCGAGCGCAGCCTGAATGTCGATGTGCGCCTGGTCGCCGCAACCAACCGCGACTTGCGTCAAGCGGTGCGCGAGGGTGCTTTTCGCGAAGACCTCTGGTTCCGCGTTGCGGTATTTCCAATTCCGTTGCCGCCGCTGAGAGAGCGCTTGCAGGACATTCCGGCTTTGGCGGCGCATTTCTCGCTGCGCGCCGCAGAACGCCTGGGTTTGCCGCCGCGCATGCCGGATGCGGCAGATCTGGCGATGCTCGCGGCTTATGCCTGGCCGGGCAATATTCGTGAATTTGCCTCGGTGATTGAACGCGCCGCGATTCTCGGCGACGGACGCCGGCTGGAAGTGGCGCGGGCGCTCGGTGTCTCGCCCGAGTTTGCGGCGCCCGCGCCGGGGCAGACCACACTAGGGCTTGCTGGGTTAGCGGCTACAGCCAGCCTTGACTCGGTGATCCGATTGCAGATCGAGGCCGCCCTGCGGCAGTGTCACGGCCGTGTTGAAGGCCCCTTCGGCGCCGCCCGTCTGCTTGAACTGAATCCGCATACGCTGCGCTCGAAAATGCGCAAGCTCGGCGTTGAAGGCAAACGCTTCAAGGCCGATCGAGACTGAATCCGGCAGGGGGCGTCGTTGTAGGAGCGTCCGCTTGCGGCGCGATCGTTGCGTGATCGGCCCGCAAGCGGCGCCTCCTACAGTTTTTCCGGCTCCTATTTCAGCACCAGCACCCGGATGAAGATGCGCCGGTTTTGGCCATTGCCGTCATTCAGCGGCTTGTTCGCGCCATAGGAAATGGTCGACATGCGGTTGATCGAGATGCCGAGTTTCTCGTGTAAGTGGCGCTTGACGACTTCGGCGCGTGCCTTGCCCAGGCTGTAATTGTTGTCATCGGTGCTGTTGTTGGCGGTGTGGCCCTGGATGTCGAGGTGATATTCCTGATCCAGCTTGGTCAGGTTGGCAGCCAGTTGATTCAGCTTCGCCACATCCTTCGGATCGAGATTGGGGTCGTTCTGCGGATACAGCACCTTGTCATCGGTCAGCAAGACGGTGAATGCTTCCTTGCCGTTGGCAAGAAAGATTTCCTTCGCGGCCAGCGCCAAAGCTTCCTGCACCAGCGCGGAGACTGAATCCAGCTTTTTCTCCGCCGCCAACAACTGCTGCTTCAGCGCGGCATCGTTTTGCTTGGAGCTGCTATCTGCCATGTCTTGCCGGGCCTGCAACGCGCCGGTCTGCTTGCCAGCCTCACTGGCGACTTCCCGCATCTGACGCGCGGCTGTTTCGATACGCTGCTCCACGCCAGCCAACCGGTCGTTCATCGCGCTGTCGACCGCGGCCAACTGCGTTTGCCGGGTTTGCAGGCCGGCAAGATCACTTAGCGCGGATTCAACCTGGGCAGCGGTTTGATCCATCCGCTTCTCCAGCCCGCCAATGGTTGTTTCCATCCGCCCATCCTGTGCTTCCAGGCCGGCTTGCGATTGCAGCAGGCGGGATTCATGCAACTTGACTTGATCGCCCAGTTTTTCCAGCCCAACCTGGGCTGACGCCAATTGGCGGGCAAGCTCGGCTTGCTGCCGCGCGAGTTCCTGGGCGCGGCTTTCGACACTGCGCAAGCCGGCTTCGCTGCTGCTGGCGAGATTATGTTCGACCCGATCGATGCGGTCCTGCAGCGGCTGGGTCTGAGTCAGCAGGGCTTTCTCGGTGGCGCAACCACTCAACAGCAAAAGGCTCAGGACGGCGGCTGCGGCAACGGGAGTAGGGCGGGGAATTGGACGAGTCATGGTGAAATGAAGTTGAGGATGAGTTGTCGGAATGATGCCAGGCATGATCGATGGCTTTGCCCGTCCCGGTTTGTTGACAAAGCGCGCATTGAAGAAATCACGAGTCCGCTTTTCAACGAACACCACGCGAGAAGTGATAGCCCTGGATGCCGAGAACCATGCCTTCCGGGGTGATCTGCTCCAGTTTCAGGTCGGGGGTGATGAATTCGCCTTGCCGCAGCAGGATGTTGTTGATCATGACGCGACGCTCGGAGGGCGATCTTGAATATTGATGGAAGGCGATCACCAGATTGGGCAAGCGCTGCTGAATCTCGCTCGGGAGTTCACTTTGCTTCAGTACCTGTGTTTCAACTGCTGCCGAAGTCGGAGTCAAGGCAGGCTGCTCTGTGGCGGGCACTGGAACAGGATTGTCAGCGGTTGTTGCGGGTTGAATTCGCGTTGGGATCTCGGGGGTTGTCTCTGGGTTCGACTTCATGGGTTGCCTGGCAGGCAATGCCAAGGCCGCCGAATGCATTTCAGAAACCTGGATATCTGTTGCCGGGGCGGTTGCATTAATTGGGGTGACCGGCTCGACCCGAACGTTTTGCGGTTGGGTGGTGCGCCATGGTTGCAGCCAACCAATCAGAATTCCCGCGCCGATCAATACAACAGCAAGCAGGCCATACAGACTGAAATTGGCTTGTTTCGGCGCTTGCGCGACTGAGTGCGCAGTGGACAACGTGGGTACCGTGGCCTGCCGGCGTTGTTGATCGGATTTTTTCAGTGCATCAAGAATGTATGACATGGCACGATCAATTCCGATTGATGAGCAGTCTGGGGGCAGAGGCGTCTGACTCGCCCAACAGATGGATCAGTGTATTGGGGCCGACATTGCCATCGGGATTCAGTCCGCGTGACCGCTGAAACTGTTTGACTCGGGTGCTCAATGCATCGTCGTATAGAGCCGTTTCAATGGCTGGTTCAATGGCTGGTTCAATATTGGCCTGGGTTTGTCCTTCCAGTTTTGCGAGTTGGTTGATCACCCAGGCGACACCCGCACCGCTAGCGCCGGGTCGCAGCGTTTCCTGTACGGCGGCCGGGGCGCGCCAGAACAAGCGGTAATCACCTGTCCAGTGTCTGGCAAGGGCGCCAAGATCCACGTTGACCCGGCTTTCGCCGATCATCAGCGAGGCGTGTTCGGCGGCCAGTCCGAGCAACGTCGCCTGAAATGCGAGTCCCTGCTCATCGCGCAAGGCCAGCACTGCGGGCAGGTTGAGTTGGCGGAGTTCGACCAGGCTACCGCGCTGGCTGCGGCAGCGCAGGCCGATCGCTTCAGCTTGCCGGCATGGATCGCCAGCTTGATAGCGGGTTCCCCAGGCCTTGAACAAGGCGGCGTGTGCCAGCACATCACTGCGCGAAATGGGAATCGAGGCTGGCCAGTTGAGCCTGGTCAGCTCAGGTAGGGTCGGGATCGCTTCTCTGGTCAGGGCCAAGGCAGGTTTTGGCGCGGTTGCGTCGAGCATTGCGTGAGGCGGCGCTTGATCTGTTGTTGCTTCCGAAGTTGTCCATGGCAGCCCACTGAGCAGCCCAGTGAGCAGGCCGACGCCCATCAAAACGCCCACCAATCCAAGTAGAGCGAAGGCAAAAACACGCTGTCGGTGGCGCCGTTGTGTTGATGGTGTTTGCAGAATTTCGCGTTCGGCTTGCGCCAGGGTTTTTCGATCGACGCGATCTTTACCCTGGACATAAGCGCCCAGCAGCGCGCGATCGCACAGCACGTTGATGACGCGCGGTACGCCACCACTGGCTTGATACAACCGGCGAGTCAGGGAAACGGGAAATAACGTTTTCTGTGTGCCGGCGATTTCAAGTCGATGCCGGATGTAGGCAGCAACTTCGGCCTTGCTCAGCGCGCCCAGGTGATAGCGAGCCACAATGCGCTGCGACAGTTGCTTGAGTTCCGGCCGTTCCAGCATTGTTGCCAGTTCCGGCTGGCCGATCAGGATGATCTGCAACAGCTTGCGTTCACTGGTTTCCAGATTAGTCAGCAGTCGCATCTGCTCCAGCACATCGGCGGAAAGGTTCTGCGCCTCGTCGATGATCAGTACCGCCTGCCTGCCGCGTGCGTGCGCATCGAGCAGATGCGTGTTGATGCAGTCGACGAATACCTTGATGCTGCTGTTCCCCGGCGGGTGGGCGATGCCGAACTCGATGCAGATCGAGGACAGCAGTTCCTCCACAGTCAGCTTGGGATTGAAGATGTAAGCCACATCACAGGTTTCGGGAATCTGCTCCAGCAGGCAGCGGCACACCGTTGTCTTGCCGGCGCCAACCTCGCCCGTCAGCAAGACGAAACCGCCGCCGCTGTTCACTCCATACAGCAGATGCGCCAAAGCCTCTTGATGACGCTGGCTCATATAGAGATAACGCGGGGCCGGCGCGATGGAGAAGGGCGCTTCGGCGAGACCGAAGTAACTTTGATACATGGGAAATGGGGTGCGCAACAGGAGAGGGAAAGCGGGGTGGGATTATAACGACGTGGAACATGGCAACACGCCGCTGCCTTCGACTATGATTCCCGCACGTAAACATCCGCTTATGGATGTTGCTTCCCACCTTTTTCAACAATTGGATATTTCGAGGAATTACCCATGCAGTCCGGCCCGAGAGAAATCATCACCCCGTTTCGCCAGATACCGCTTGATGTGCCGGAGGGCATGAAACCGAACGAGTTTTTCAACAGCACCGAAAATCTCAACGATCTGGTCAATAACAACGGCCTGTTGCAGAACCCGGAGGGGTTGCTGCTGTATCGCAAGGCGCTGGGGCATAGCAATGAATTCGATGCGTCGATCATCTACAACACGTCGCAGACCATCCTTGATCCGCTCGGCCGGCCGGTGCGTCGGACGCAGGTGCCGGATCAGGTAAAGAATGTCTGGAACCGGATGAATCAGGTCATCATCGAGTACATGCTGGAACAGTACCCGGACCCGGATCAGCATCTGGTGCTGGCTGGCGAGGCGAGCCTGGATGCGACCTGGCCGATGACTTCGCCGGGCGTGCCCAGCATCCGCATGCTGCATAACCATTTCATTGTGTTCAACAAGGACGAGTTGCGTGACGCGCCGATTGCCGACGCGAGTAATCCGAACCTGACCGATGGCGGCCAGCATTCGCTGTTCCAGGCCTACATGCGCAATGTGTATCAGGATTTCTTCGACGAGCTCGACCTGCGCATCCTGCGTCCGTGTCAGGAAGGTTCTTGCAAGATTGCGTTGACCGGCTATCCGCAGGGTTTGCCGAGCTGGGAGGTGACCGGCGGCGCCGAGGCGTTGAAGGAAATCCGCTTCTGGAAGGAGTACGACACCATCCTGAAAGGTTTCATCGACTTCTATCGCACCTTCTTCGGCCAGGTTTCCACCCGCAATGCTCCATTGCCGCGCGATATTTATTTCCCGGAACTGGTCGAGAACAAGCTGCAGTTCAACAACGATCTGCTGAAGACCGCGAAAATGGTGCGCGACCGCTGTATCAAGGACGCGAAGTACGCCAACTCGATTCGCTGGCAGCCGGCGTTCAAGCAGTTGATCTATCGCAATGATGCCGGCAAGCTGATTGTCACCATCAGCCAGAATTCGATTGGCAACGCCATCACCGAACTCCTCGGCGTGGTGGTCAAACGCACGCCGGATGCGGATGCCTATGGTCGTGCTGAACCGGCGCTGATCGAGAAATTGCTGGAAGTCAGGCGGCGTCTGATCGAGGATGACCTGGGTAGCGGTATTGCCACGCCGCATTGGGGTGCTTCATAAGGGTGCTTGGTAAATCAGAATTCCAGGAGGGGGCATGACATTCTTGCCGGAGGTTCCGCTCAATGCTGTGAACGAATCACAGCCGCATGCTGAACGCTTGAAAACTCTCTGGAAGCTGGTGACTCAGCGTGATTTGTGTGAACAGGATCGCTTTCGAGCCATTTTGAGTCTCGCTGGCCAAGCGCTGAATATGGATCTGGCGGCGCTGGGTGAGTTTTCGTCGTGCTACACCGTGCGCTATGTGCACGACAGCCTGAACCTGTTGCCCGAGGGCACGGTGCTGTCGATCCAGGACACGCTTTGTCAACATGTGTTCAACAGCCGCGAGCCTCTGTTCGTCAGCGATCTCCGCCAGCATCCGTTGTTCCAGACACATCATCTGGTTACCCAGGTTGGCCTCAATGTGTATGCCGGCATTCCGGTCTGGGCTGGCGAGGATGTGCAGGCTGTGCTGGCATTCATGCGCCGGGCACCGGTCGAGGGCGGCTTCAATGAGGCGGATATCGCTTATATGGAGTTGGTGGCGGGCTGGTTGGGCTATCACTTGTCGCAGACGCAGCAACGCGAGTTGCTGGAAAAATATGCCATGACTGATCCGCTTACCAGCATGCTGAATCGGCGTGCGGCGGAACTTCGCCTGGATGAGGAACTGTCGCGGGCGAAGCGGCATGGTGATGGCTTTGCCCTCGCATTGCTCGATCTGGATTACTTCAAAGCGGTAAATGACCGCTATGGCCATGCGGTGGGCGATGAAGTGCTGCAGGCGGTGGCGGTAAGGATTCTTGCCGGTTTGCGTGAGGATGATTGGGTAGCCCGTTGGGGCGGCGAGGAGTTTCTGGTCTTTTTGCGGAATGCAGATGTGCGTGAAGCGGTATTTGTCATGGAACGACTTGTCGCGGCGGTTAAAACGATGCCGATTGCGACCAGCGCTGGCGAGATCAAGATGACGCTGTCAGCTGGCATTGGTTTGCCTGCCAAGGAGGATGCGAGCTTTCTGCATGCTGTCGAAACTGCTGATTCCTGTCTTTACCAGGCCAAGGCGAATGGCCGTGATCGGGTCGAAGCGTATGGGGGCGCGCGGATATTGTGGCCGGCGCAACGGATCAAGCAGGCCTTGCGAGATGAACAACTCTGTATCGCGAATCAGATCATTGTCGATCTGGAAACCGGCAAGGCGGTCGCGGATGAGGCGCTGGCCCGAATCCGCCTGCCGGATGGCAAGCATTTGGCGGCGGCTGAATTTATCGAAGCCGCAGAAGGGCTTGGCCTGATGGCGCAGATTGATCGCGCGGTGACCCAGCAAGCGATGCAACGTTGTGCCCTCAAGTTGAGTGGCGGCGAGACGGATCAGGAGTTTTTGCATTTCATTAATTTATCGCCCCAATTTCTGGCCCGACGTGATCTGGTCGAGGAAATGCTGGCGAATGCAATGTCCTATTGTCAGACCTGCGGCGTCACTTTCGGTCCGGTCAAGCCGATCGTGTTCGAAATCACCGAACGTCAATTTTTGCGCAATCTGGATACCCTGGAAGCCGACCTGAAACCACTGCTCGACTTTGGTTTTCGCCTGGCGCTGGATGATTTTGGCAGTGGTTATTCGTCGTTTTTGTACCTGGCGCGGCTGCCGATCAGTTTCCTCAAGATAGAAGGCTGGCTGATAAGAAATATTCGCAAGGAACGCAAGGTTGCCGCCATCGTTGAGAGCCTGGCCACGTTTGGCAGACGAGAAGGGATCATCACGGTGGCGGAGCATATTGAAGATGCCGATACCGCCCGCATATTGGCTGAGATGGGCGTCAACCTTGGCCAGGGCTGGCATTTTGGCCATCCCGTAATCGATGAAATACCCTGATTATTTGATCTTCGGCAACTGCGGTCGGCAATTTTTTCGGGTAACCCGGTTAAACTTTGCCCCCCTTCTTTCCAAATAAAGTTTTTAAAAGGATAAATCATGAGCAAAGGGCAGTTGCTACAAGACCCGTTTCTCAACGTGCTGCGCCAAGAGCAAGTTCAGGTTTCTGTTTACTTGGTCAATGGCATCAAGCTGCAAGGCCATATTGAAAGCTTCGATCAGTATGTTGTATTGCTCAAGAACGCCGTCACCCAGATGGTTTACAAGCACGCCATTTCCACCATCGTTCCGGCTCGCCCGGTGATGGTGCAGCACGGCAGTGGTGATTAACATTTGATTGCCGGTGGTTTGTCTGTGCTGATTCATGTTTGATCGCCCGGAACGTGGCGCGGCGGTTGTTCTAGTCTCACTCGATTTCGGCCTGCCAGACTATGCCGAAGGTTTGAATGAGCTGAACCTGTTGGCCGGCAGCGCCGGCTTGCAGGTTGTCGGCTTGGTCGAGGGCAAGCGCGCCAAGCCGGATGCGCGACTGTTTGCCGGCTCGGGCAAGGCCGAAGAAATCGGCCATGTCGTGCGCGAGGCGGGTGCGACGTTGGTGATCTTCAATCACGAACTTTCACCGGTGCAGGAACGCAATCTCGAACGTTTGCTGGAATGCCGGGTACTCGATCGCACCGCTTTGATTCTTGACATCTTCGCTTTGCGTGCGCGCAGCAACGAAGGCAAGTTGCAGGTTGAACTGGCGCAGTTGCGACATTACTCGACGCGATTGGTACGCGGTTGGTCGCATCTGGAACGGCAGAAGGGCGGTATCGGCATGCGCGGCGGCCCGGGTGAAAGCCAGCTGGAACTTGATCGCCGCATGTTGTTGAGCAAAATCAAGACGATCGAAGGCAAGCTGGAAAAGCTTGCGCGCAGCCGCGCCGTGCAGCGCAAGAGCCGCCAGCGTGGTGGCGTGCTTTCGGTTTCGCTGGTGGGCTACACCAATGCCGGCAAATCGACGTTGTTCAACACATTGACGCATGCCGGCGCTTATGCCGCCGATCAACTGTTTGCCACGCTCGATACGACATCTCGCAAGCTCTGGTTGCCCGAGGCAGGCCAGCAAATCGTGCTGTCCGATACGGTAGGTTTCATCACCCGCTTGCCGCACACTCTGGTTGCGGCGTTTGAAGCGACGCTGGAGGAGACCGCGCGCGCCGATCTGCTGTTGCATGTGGTTGATTCCGCCAGCCCGAATCGTGAGCGACAGATGGAAGAAGTCGATAAGGTATTACTGGAAATCGGCGCGGAACATGTGCCGCAGATTCGAGTCATGAACAAGGTCGATCTGACCGATGCCGAGCCTCGGGTGGCTCGGGATGAGTGTGGTAAGATCGCGGCCGTTTGGCTTTCCGCCAAGACCGGCGTAGGTGTGGAGTTGCTGCGGGAAGCCCTGACAGAGTTTGCTCGTGATCAACAACATGAAATCCAATTACTGGCAACTCAGAATGCCGAACTTTCTCAAAGCTATGTGGAAACCAATCAGAATGGCATGGAATGACCCGCAATGGGGTAATCAGGGCGGCGGCGGCAACAAGAATTCGGGTGGTCCGCCTGATCTCGACGAACTCTGGAAGAACGTCAATCGCCGACTGAACGACATCTTTGGCAAGAAATCCGGCGGCGGTGGAGGTGAAGAGCCGCCACGCGTAGGCGGTGGCTTTCAGCGTGAATTCAAGATTCCAGGTGGTGCGGGCCTTCTGATCGGTTTGGCCGTAGTGGTCTGGCTGGCCTCAGGTTTCTACATCATCGATGCCGGTGAACGCGGTGTGGTGCTGCGTTTCGGCAAGTTTGCCGAAACCACAATGCCGGGACCGCGCTGGCACCTGCCGTATCCGGTGGAAACCGTTGAGGTGGTCAATGTCGAGCAGGTGCGCACGGTGGAAGTGGGTTACAAGGGCAATGTGAAATCCAAAGTGTTGAACGAAGCCTTGATGCTGACCGATGACGAAAACATCGTTGATCTGCAGTTTTCGGTGCAATACCTGCTGAAAGATCCTGAAGACTATTTGTTCACCAATCGACATCCTGACGAAGCGGTGAAACATGCCGCCGAAACCGCGATGCGCGAGATCGTCGGCAAGAGCAAGATGGATTACGTGTTGTATGAAGGCCGTGCCGACATTGCCAACCGCGCCACCCAACTGATGCAGGGCATTCTGGATCGCTACAAAACCGGCATTCAGATCAGCAAGCTGAACATGCAGAACGCGCAACCGCCGGAGCAGGTTCAGGCCGCTTTCGACGACGCCGTGAAAGCCGGTCAGGATCGTGAGCGATTCAAGAACGAGGGCCAGTCTTACGCCAACGACGTCATCCCGAAAGCGCGCGGTGTCGCTTCCCGCTTGCTTGAAGAAGCGCAAGGCTACAAGGAACGGGTGGTCGCGCAATCCGAAGGTGAGGCGTCCCGCTTCAAGCAGGTGCTGGTCGAATATTCCAAGTCACCGCAAGTAACGCGCGAACGCTTGTATCAGGACACCATGCAGCAGGTGCTTTCAAATACCACCAAGGTGATGGTGGACGACAAACAAGGCGGCAATCTGCTCTATCTGCCGTTGGATAAACTGATGAATATGACTCAAAGTGCCTCGACCGGGGGGCAGACCAACCCGCAGCAAGTCGAGCAGTCCGCGCAACGTCAGGACAGCGCGACGCCGGCCCGGAATGAAGACCTGTTCCGTTCGCGCGATGCCTTCCGCGCCCGTGATCGGGAGGTTCGATAATGAAAAATCATGCTGCAGTCGTTGTCGGTCTGGTTGGCGTTTTGTTCTTCCTGTCGCTGTCTTTGTTTACCGTGGATCAGCGTCAGGCAGCCCTGGTCTTCCAGTTGGGTGAAGTCGTTTCAATCAAGAAGGACCCCGGCCTGTATTTCAAGCTGCCTCTTATTCAGAACATTCGCTATTTCGAGACTCGCATCCTGACCATGGATCCGGCCGATCCGGAGCGTTTCATTACCTCGGAAAAGAAGAACGTGCTGGTTGATTACTACGTCAAGTGGCGTATTCAGGATATCGAGAAGTACTACGTCAGCTTCAACGGTGACGAGCGCCGTGCGGAAAATCGCCTGTCCCAGACCGTCAACGACGGCATGCGCGCCGAATTCGGTAAACGCACCGTGCATGACGTGGTTTCCGGTAAGCGCGACGATGTGATGGAAGCCCTGCGCAAATCAGCCGATGTCGATTCGAAGCGTTTCGGCGTCGAAGTGATGGATGTGCGCATCAAGCGCGTTGATCTGCCGGCTGAAGTCAGCGAATCGGTCTATCGCCGGATGGAAGCCGAGCGTAAACGTGTCGCCAACGAGTTGCGTTCTACGGGTTCGGCAGAAGCAGAAAAGATACGTGCCGATGCGGACAAGCAACGTGAAGTGATCATCGCCGAAGCTTACCGTGACGCGCAGCGCACCAAGGGTGAAGGCGATGGACGCGCCGGTGCAATCTACAGCGAAGCGTTCGGCAAGAACCCCGAGTTCTACGCTTTCTATCGCAGCATGGAAGCTTACAAGCAGAGCTTTTCCAGCAAGAATGACGTGATGGTGCTGCAACCGAATTCGGAGTTCTTCCGCTACCTGAAATCGCCGCGTGGCGGTGGCAAGTAAACCGCTGGGTGCGAGGTGAGCCTGGGCGATATCTTCCTGCCCGCTTTGGCGCTGATGTTGGTCATGGAGGGCGTCATGCCCTTCTTGTCACCCTCCGCCTGGCGTGAAGCTTTTGCCCGCATGATCCAGTTCAGTGATGGTCAGTTGCGTTTCATGGGGCTGATTTCCATGCTTGCCGGTTTGTTGCTTTTGTTTTTGACTTAATAAATATCCGATGCCCCCAGCCTGGCTCCTTCCCGAATACGTCGAAGATATCCTGCCGCCTTATGCCCGGCAGGCGGAGGCATTGCGCCGCCGTCTGCTCGATTTGTTCGACAGTTATGGCTACGACCTGGTTTGCCCGCCACTGGTGGAGTACCTCGATTCTCTGCTCACCGGTGCGGCGCGTGATCTTGATTTGAAAACCTTCAAGGTGGTCGATGGCCTGTCCGGCCGCATGCTTGGCGTGCGCGCCGACATGACGCCGCAAGCCGCGCGTATCGACGCCCACCTGATCAACCACGAAGGCGCGACCCGCTTGTGCTATGCCGGCTCGGTGCTGCGGACCAAGCCAGCCGGCTTCCTGGCCAGTCGCGAACCGTTCCAAATCGGCGCCGAGCTGTTCGGCCATGCGGGTGTCGAATCTGATCTGGAGATTCAGGAACTGCTGATTTCCGCGCTGGAGATTGCCGGCGTGCCGGATGCCCGCCTCAGTCTCGGCCATGCCGGTCTGTTCCAGGCGTTGGCGGCAGGTGCTGAATTGAATGAGATGCAGGCTGCTTCGATGTTCGCCGCGCTGCACGGCAAGGATGTGCCGGAAGTGGCAGCCTTGAGTGCCGAACTCGACGCCCCCTGGCGTGATGCATTCCGCCAATTGCCTGGTTTGTATGGCGATGTTTCAGCGCTCCAGCAGGCGCGGGCAGTATTGCCCGATCAGCCGGCGATTCGCCAGGCGCTGGATGAACTCACCCAATTGCTCGCCGCCGGCAATGCCTTCGACAATATCAGCGTGGCAGTTGATCTTTCCGACCTGCGCGGCGACGGCTACCACAATGGTGTGACGTTCGCCGCCTATGCCGGCGGTCAGGCCAGCGCGGTGGCATTGGGCGGCCGCTATGACGGTGCCGGTAGCGTGTTCGGACGCAATCGCCCGGCCACCGGTTTTTCGCTCGATTTGCGTCAGATCATTGATTGTCTGGCAGAACCCGCGGCGCGCGGCGGCATCCTCGCGCCTTGTTCGGATGATCCAACCCTGCGTGCCAGCATGGCGCAACTCCGTGCTACTGGCGAGCGGGTGGTTGTTGAATTGCCTGGGCTGGCGGGACAGATGGAAGACAGCGGATGCGACCGAAAATTGGTGAAGACGGCCGAAGGCTGGCAAGTTCAGTAATTGGGATTTTTCAAGGGATCGAACATGAGTAAAAACGTCGTCGTAATCGGCACCCAGTGGGGTGACGAAGGGAAAGGCAAGATTGTTGACTGGCTGACCGATCGCGCCCAGGGCGTGGTGCGTTTCCAGGGTGGTCACAACGCCGGTCACACACTGGTGATCGAGGGCAAGAAAACCGTTCTGCACCTGATTCCGTCCGGCATCCTGCGTGAAAACGTGCGTTGTTACATCGGCAATGGCGTCGTGCTATCTCCTGATGCGCTGATGGAAGAAGTCGAAATGCTGGAGGGCAACGGCATCGACGTCGCCAGCCGGATGACCATCTCCGAAGCCTGCCCGTTGATCCTGCCGCATCACATCGCGCTCGACCAGGCGCGCGAAGCCGCCAAGGGCGCCGGCAAGATCGGCACCACCGGACGTGGCATCGGTCCCGCTTACGAAGACAAGATCGCCCGCCGCGCCATCCGCGTGCAGGACCTGATGCATCGCGAACGCTTTGCCGCCAAACTGGGCGAAGTGCTCGACTATCACAACTACGTGCTGAAGCATTACTTCAAGTGGGACACCGTCGATTTCCACAAGACGCTGGACCAGGCGATGGAACTGGCCGAGCGCATCAAGCCGATGATCGGCGACGTGCCGCGCAACCTGTATGAAGCCAACAAGCGCGGCGAAAACCTGCTGTTCGAAGGCGCCCAGGGCACGCTGCTCGACATCGACCACGGCACCTATCCGTTCGTCACCTCCAGCAACTGCACAGCCGGCGGCGCCTGCACCGGTTCCGGCATGGGCCCGTCGGCGATGCATTACATCCTCGGCATTACCAAGGCCTACACCACCCGCGTCGGCTCTGGCCCGTTCCCGACCGAACTGTTCGACGAAGACGGCAAATGGCTGGCGGAAAAGGGCCACGAATTCGGTGCCACCACCGGTCGCCCGCGCCGTTGCGGCTGGTTCGACGCCGCCGCGCTGAAGCGTGCCATCCAGATCAACGGCCTCACCGGCATGTGCGTCACCAAGCTCGACGTGCTTGACGGCATGGACACCATCCGCATCTGTACCGGCTACAAGCTCGATGGCGAAGTCTGTGACATCCTGCCGGTCGGCTCGGAATCGCTGGCGGACTGCGAACCCATCTACGAAGAGCACCCGGGCTGGAAAGACAGCACCGTTGGCGTCAAAACCTTCGAAGAGTTGCCCGCCAACGCCCAAACCTATCTGAAGCGGATGGAAGAACTCTGCGGCGTGCCAGCCGACATCATCTCCACCGGC
>CAZUSF010000015.1:0-9730 GCA_964623355.1 uncultured Thiobacillus sp.
TCTCGGCGATGTCGCGGAACATCGCTTCGGTGAAGTCCATCAGGTAGCGGTAATCACGGTAGGCCTCATAGAACTCGACCATGGTGAATTCTGGGTTATGCCGGGTCGAGATGCCTTCGTTGCGGAAGTTGCGGTTGATCTCGAACACCTTCTCCAGGCCGCCGACCACCAGTCGTTTCAGGTACAGCTCCGGCGCGATGCGCAGGTAGAGCTGCATGTCGAGCGCGTTGTGGTGGGTGACGAACGGCTTCGCGTTGGCGCCGCCGGGAATGGGATGCATCATCGGCGTTTCCACTTCCAGATAGCCGTGCGAGGTAAAGAAATCACGCATCGCCGAGACCACTTTCGACCGGATGATGAAGGTACGGCGCGAATCCTCGTTGGTGATCAAGTCGAGGTAACGCTGGCGGTATTTCTGTTCCTGGTCGGTGAGGCCGTGGAATTTTTCCGGCAACGGCCGTAGCGCCTTGGTCAGCAATCGCACCGAGGTGGCGTGAACAGTGAGTTCATCGGTCTTGGTGCGGAACAGAAAGCCGGCTACGCCGAGGATGTCGCCCAGATCCATGCGCTTGAACGCGTCATAGGCTTCCTCGCCGATGGCTTCCTTCGACACATAAATCTGCATCCGCCCGCTCATGTCCTGCAGCGTTGCAAAGCTGGCCTTGCCCATCACCCGCTTCAGCATCATGCGGCCGGCAAACTGAACATTCACTGGCGTGGCTTCCAGCGTTTCCTTGGCCGTTTCGCCATGCGCCGTATGCATATCGGCGGCGTAATCCTTGCGTTCGAAATCGTTCGGGAAGGCTTGCCCCAAGGCGCGGATGCCGGCGAGCTTTTCGCGGCGCTCGGCAATGATCTGGTTTTCGTCGTGGGCGGGTTGGGTGATTTCAGTCATGGTGCGTGCGGTTCAATTGAAAGTGAAAATGGTCATGCCCAGTGCTTGCGCGGCGGCAGCCTGGTTCTTGTCGGCGGTGGCGAATTTGTCTGCATCGATGCGGATTGCGGCAGAGAGATGCAAAGCGTCCAGAGTGCGCAAGGGCAGCGGTGCAATCTGATCAATCAGGTGCAGTGCATGCACGACCTGATCATCGTTGATGGGGTGAACAATCAGGGCGCCATCCTGAATATCGGTGCGAACTTCATCCATCGCCTGCGTTTCCAGCAATGCCGTGATTTCGTTATTCCGGCGTCGCCGGGCCAGGGCGCAACGCAACTCCACCAGCGTCAGTCGGCTAATCGCCAACGGCGTGCGGGCCATGAAGAACGCATCGAATTCGTCACTGTTGGCTTCGGTGATGTAGCGCTTGATCAACGCGCTGGTATCTACATAAACCATCAGAAGCGGTCTTCGCGGTCTTCGGAAATGGCAATTTCGCTAGGAATTTCCTGGAACGGTTGCGTTGCCCGAAATGCCGCCAGCGAGCGCACCTTGCGTTTCGGCGTCACCGGCAGAATCCGCGCCACCGGCTCGCCGCGTCGCACGACCAGAATTTCCTCGTCGTCGGCGAACATGATTTCGGGGTGCGACAACCCTTCACGTGCTTCGCGGATGGTGAGTTCTTTCATGCTGGCGGCCCTGTTGTTCGATGTGTCACAAGTATAAGCGTTGTGACACATGGCGGACAGGCCGGAGGCGCTGTGTCTAAGGGGGGAAGTGCAAAACAAGACATTGCTGTCGATCAACGCGCTCACTGCATTTGCGCACCGAGATCATGGGGCTCGCGGACTCTGTGTTTGAGTTGTCCAGCGGAGGGAGTTATTCGAATTGACAACCTTCGCGAATTGACAACCTTCGGCGCAGAACCGGGAACGGCAATTGACCCGGTCGAAGTGGGGGGCGGAGTTGACGAATATCAGTGACTGCATAAGGCCAATTCCGGCCAATCGCACCGCTCGCGAGTTTGTGATTGCACCGCAATCAATGTCATGGTTGAATGATATCAATGATTGCATAAAGGGGGTTTGATATGGCTACCAATCTTGTAGTCCGCAATGTCGATGAAGATATTGCCTTGGCTCTGAAACAAATGGCGGCAGCTCACGGAAGAAGTGCAGAAGCAGAGCACCGTGAGATTTTAAGGAACGTTCTGCAGCGACCCCAAAGGCGTTCAGTTGCTGAGGTTCTGTCGAGTATGCCGAACGTCGGTGATGACGCCGACTTCAATTTCCGGAACGGCTAGCGGCCTGTCGGACTTTGGCGTGTACCTTATCGATACAAATGTCGTCAGCGAGGCGAGGAAGGGAAAAAATGCAAATCCTGGCGTTCGGAAATTCTTTCAAACAACTGATTCAAATGATCTCTACCTCCCAGTACAAACCATTGGCGAGATTCGGCGAGGACTTGAGAATCTAAGGCAGCGAGGCGACTTGCCCCAGGCCAAGAAACTTGAGAAGTGGCTCGATCTGGTCGTTACTGAATACGCCGACAGGATATTGGGTTTCGATGAGGAATGCGCACAAGTGTGGGGGCGATTGATGTCGCCGCATGCTGAACATCCAATTGACAAACAGATTGCCGCAATTGCTCTAATTTATGACCTGAACGTAGTAACCCGAAATATCAATGATTTCCGAGGAACGGGTGTGAGGCTTGAAAATCCATTTCTCTGATCCTCTTCGACCGATCCCGTTCATTTCAACTATGCCATGTTGGCAGAAGCGGCCCCACTGGGGCGGCAGAGTAAAACGCATTGGCAGCCTGCAACTTCGGCAAAGCGAAACACATGTCGGCAAGTGATTGCCGACTCGTTGATTTACACCCCCTGTTTCAGACTCGCCTCGATGAAGCCATCCAGGTCGCCGTCGAGCACGCCCTGGGTGTTGCCGACTTCGTAGTTGGTGCGCAGATCCTTGATGCGTGACTGGTCCAGCACGTAACTGCGGATCTGGTGGCCCCAGCCGATGTCGCTCTTGGTGTCTTCCAGTTTCTGCTGTTCGGCCTGGCGTTTGCGCAGTTCGGCTTCGTACAGACGCGCTTTCAGCATCGACATGGCTTCGGCGCGGTTCTTGTGTTGCGAGCGGTCGTTCTGGCATTGCACGACAATGTTGGTCGGCACGTGCGTGATACGCACCGCCGAGTCGGTCTTGTTGATGTGCTGGCCGCCGGCACCGGAAGCGCGGTAGGTATCGATGCGCAGGTCGGCCGGGTTGATTTCGATTTCGATCGAGTCGTCGACTTCCGGGTAGACGAAGACGCTGGCGAACGATGTATGCCGACGGGCGTTGGAGTCGTAGGGCGATTTGCGCACCAGGCGATGCACGCCGGTTTCAGTGCGCATGTAGCCGTAGGCGTAGTCGCCGCTGAACTTCAGTGCGGCGGATTTGAGGCCGGCGACTTCGCCTTCGGATTCTTCCAGCACTTCCACCTTGTAGCCGCGCCGTTCGCCGTAGCGCACATACATGCGTGCCAGCATGCCGGCCCAGTCTTGCGCTTCGGTGCCGCCGGAGCCGGACTGGATGTCGATGAAGCAGTTGGCGGCGTCCAGCTGGCCGTTGAACATGCGGCGGAATTCGAGATCGCCGACTTTCTTTTCCAGTGTGGCGACGTCGGCTTCAACCGCTTCCAGGGTTTCTTCGTCGTCTTCCGCACGGGCCAGTTCGAACAGTTCGCTGGCATCGGCCAGACCACTGCTGATCTGGTCCAGGTTGACGACTACGCCTTCCAGTTCCTTGCGTTCGCGGCCGAGTTCCTGGGCGCGCTTGGCGTCGTCCCAGATTTTCGGGTCTTCCAGCAGGCCGGCGACTTCGGCTAGGCGATCATGTTTGCCAGGGTAGTCAAAGATACCCCCGAAGTTCGTCGGTCCGCCGCGCCAGGTCGGTCAGGGTGGTGTCGATCAGATTGAGGCGTTCTGCTTCCATGATGAGTCTCTGTGTAAATCGGAAAGGACGGGATTATCCCGGATTCCGCTGCGCTGCATCCAGGCCACAAATCTGCTTCATGGTGTGGTTCTCGTATGCAATCGGCCAAACAACGAATCGGCTGAATAATGAGCCAGCATCAAGCATTCGAAACCGGAAGCCACACATCAACCTTGGTGCCATTACCCGCCTTGCTCGAGATGTTTACCGTGCCCAGGTGCAACTCGACAATTTCTTTGACGATGCTCATGCCCAGGCCAGTGCCGGGAATCTTGCCCGAAGTGTCGGCCCGATAGAAACGTTCGAAAACGCGAGCCAGTTGCTCGGGGCTCATGCCGATGCCGTTATCTTCGATGCTGAAGCCTGACATCAACTGACCTTCACGAAGTGATTTGGGCAGCAGACGGATGACCACTTCTCCACCCTGGGGAGAATATTTGTAGGCGTTTGACAGCACATTGGCGATGACTTGCAGCAGTTTCTTGCGGTCGGCCTGAATGCTGATGCGGGTTCCTTGCGCCATCAACGTTGGTGGATCCCTGCCTGTCGGCGGTGAGAAGACGAGTGACGCCTCCTGTAGCAAGTCGCTCAACGACAGGGTCTGCAGCTCAAAATCCTTGCCGCGTCGCGCTTCAATCCGCGCCAGATCAAGCAGTTCGTTGAGTATCGACACCATCAACTCGGATTGCTTGTGAATGGTTTCCAGCAAATCCTTGCGGGTGGCGACATCGAAATCCCGGTTGATCAGCAGTTCGGAAAAACCGAGGATGCTGGCCATCGGGGTGCGCAACTCGTGTGCCGCAGTGGACATGAATTCACTCTTCATGTGATCCACCTCGGCTTCGTAGGTGACATCGCGGAAATAGAGAATCTGCGACACCGTGCCTGATTGGCTAGCACGCAATCCTACTTCCAGCACCCGCCGCTTCGGGGTATTCAGTTCGATCAGACGGCGGCGCATTTTCCCCTGTGGCATCTCACTGGTGTTGCTGGGCGTTACGCCAAAAACCTTGAACGACATGGCCGGATTGCAATGCTCGGCGAGCAGTTCGGTGAAGTACGCTTGATCGAGCCCATTGAGTTCGCTGGCGTTGAAACCGGTCATGACCTGGAAGGCGGGATTGACGAATTTAACCTTTCTATCGGCATCAAAAGTGACGAAGCCATCCGGGCTGAGCGAGAAAATTGCGTCGAGTTGTTCGGTGCGATCGCGCAGCGTCTCTTCCGCTGCGCGCCGATCTGTAATGTCACGCGCAAAGCCAACCGTGCCCAAAAGGGCACCATCGTCGGCGATCACGGGTTTTTTATAGGTTTCGACCCAGTGCCGCTCACCCTGCGTCTCGACCAGTTCCTCGACTGATTTCTCGTGTCGTGACGCCATCACGCTCTGGTCATCGGCGCGATAAAGCCGGGCCAATTCTTGCGGCCAGACATCAAGGTCGGTGAGGCCGGTCAATTGCGTTGGGTCGTCATGTCCGCAGGTTTCGGCAAATACGCTGTTTACGGTCAGGAAACGGCTGTCTGCATCTTTCAACCAGAACAGGAAGGGCAGGTTGTCTAGGGTGGCGCGCAGATACAGTTCCCGCACCCGCAACTGCTCGGTCGCTAGTTTGCGGTCGGTGATATCCATGATGCTGCCCACCATGCGCGTCGGTCGTCCGTCCTGGTCGAATTCGACCACCTTGCCCCGGTCCAGCACCCAGATTACTTGCCCATCGGCGCGCAGCATGCGGTGCTCGTGGTTGTAGGGCACGCCTTGGCTCAGACTCGACTGGATGGCGGCCTGGGCAGCAGCCAGATCATCCGGGTGCAACAGGTTTTTGAATGTCTCGATGGGGTGCTTCAGGAATGATCTGTCGAGACCCAGCAGGATGCACCACTGTGCGTTATGACTGGCAACGTCACCCGGTATATCCCAATCCCAGACGCCTTCGCCGGTCGCATCCATGACGTATTGCAGACGTCGTTCGCTGCTGGCCAGTGCCTGAGTGCGCTCTTCAACGCGTTGCTCGAGCTCCGAATGCAATTGTTGCAAGCGCGCCACCATCTGGTTGAATGCTTGCGTTACACGGGCAAATTCATCGCCACTGTCGCGGGTGGGAAGTTTCTGTGGTCTGCCTGTTGCGGCGATGGTTTCCGAGGTCACGACCAATTCGTGCAAAGGAGAGGCTAGCCAAAGCGCGGCGCGGCGCGCTGCGGCGACCACCAGCAGAATCAACACGATGCCGAGCAAGAAAAAGACAGCGGCCATAGTGTCCAAGTTGCGTAACGCCGTGCTGCGTTCTTTTACCTGGTGATGGGCCAGTCCTAGCGCATTCAGGGGGGGCGGCAATTGCAAGTCTGCACGGATCTGCAAAAGCTTCCCGTCCGGAATCGTGCCGGTCAAAACTCCGCCGCTGGCGTCTGTGATAAACGAGGCGCTCTGGCTTGTTGCCTTTGTAAGCAGCGAACTCAGCGGCACGTCAAGTACGATCGCGCCCTCCACATTGCCACTCAGCCGGTAAAAGACCGGGAGCATCACGACCAGGCTTGAACCCGTTGTATCCCGTTTTTTTTCTATCGCGCCGACGGGGCGTGCAGTTTGCATGAGCTGGGCAAACGCTTGCGACGCCCGAAACGATTCAGCTTTGGATTGGCTGGACGCCACTGTTCTTCCCTTGTAATCAGAGAGGATCAGTCGCGCACCGGGTGTTTGCAGCTTCTGGCTGCGCAGCAGCGGCTCCAGGTAAGTTTCGCGCCCCATTGAATCCGCCAGCGCATTGGCGGTGACTGAATTGGCGGCCAATGATTCGGCAGTAGAAAGATCGGAAGCCAGCAAGAGTTCGAGGCGTTGCCTTTCCATTTGTGCTTTGGCCGCAATGGCCATGTCGGCGCTTTCCAGCAGTTGCATTCGGCTCAGCAGGAATGCGGGAACCGCGACGGTGCCACCGATAACCAATGAGCCTAGTACCAGCGCAAAGGTGATTTTTTGCTGCAGGTTCAGGTTGCGGAAGTAGTGCAGATAAGGCTGTAGTCGCGTAATCAGCAGGTTGCTGCGAAGAGCCATCATTTTGCAGGCACGAGGGTGCCGTTAGCCAGAAAGCGACCCATGAACACTTGATTTCTGTCCAGCGCTTCGTGGTTGGTCGGGGTGAAGGGGCGCTTGTAGTTTCTGACCAGACCGGCATACGCAGGCAGGTTTTCCATTGCCGCTCGGATGTCGGGGCGGTTTGTATTGCCAGCCAACGCAATGGCCTTGGCCAGCAGGTGGGTCAGGTCATAGGCATGGGCAAAACCTGCTTGTGCCAGCATCTCTTCGATGGGCGCACCGTAGCGCTTGCGGTAAGCCTCCGCGATGAGTTTTGCGCGTGCGCTGTAGGCGGTGGCAAAGGTGAATGTCTGTGCCACGACCATATCCACTTTTCCCAGATCCTTGCCCACCATGCTGGCAAAGTTACCTGCCGCAATGCCCCAGTGAGCGATGATCGGCACCCGCTTTTCCGGCGGCAAGGCGGCCATCTGTTTGACGATCATGGATCCCTCCGATTCGTTGGCCACCATGATCAGGGCTTGCATGCCGTTGACCCTGGCGCGGGCGAGTTGGTCGGTAAACTGGGTATCGCCCCAGTTGTACCAATAGATGTCGGTCTGCAGACGCGGATGTTTGCTGGAAAAAACCTCAATCGCCGCAGCGCTGCTCCGGCCCCAGGCAGTATTGGGCAGGAACGCGGCAACCCGGTTCAGCTTGCGTTTCATGGCATGCTGCAGCATCGCATCCAGCGCCCAGGTGTCGGTCAGCGAGAGGCGGAAGACGTAGTTCGGCACGCCGCGGTTTTGGGTGATGCCATCGGCTGCCGCCCAGGGATCGAGCAGTAATATTTGCTTCTGGTTGGCGATCGGCGCCATTTCAAGCGCTACCGGTGAGAAGCGACCACAGAACACCGCCGCCACATCGGGGTTATCAGCCTGTTCGAGCAGGTGATCAACCCCTCGTGCCGGCAAGCCGCGATCATCGCGCTGCATCACCTCGATCTTGCGGCCATCGAGCAGGCCGCCGGCTGCATTGATTTCCTCGGCGGCGGCGCGAACGCCTTTTTCGATCGATTGCGCGGCATGGCTGTCTTTCAGGCCATATTCGGCGATGACGGTAACGACGATCGGCGGTTTACTTGCCGCCAAGGCCAGGCCGGGGAGGGAAAGCAGGGCCAGTGCTTGAATCGTGATCAGTGCGATCCAGGCGCGGGAGATTTTCATGGTGGAAACCTATGGCAAGTCAGGGATTGATCCAGACAACAACTAACCAGGACATGGCAGGGATGCTCAGCCTAGCTTGGTCGAAATCCATTGCAGAAGCAGTAGCGGACTGAACGGCTTGATGAAGTAAGCGTCCGCCCCTTTCTGCATGCCAAATTCGAAATCGCTGGATTGGCCGCGCGCGGTCAGCATGGCGACCGGGATGTGCTTTAACTCGGGGGATTTCTTCAAGGTTTCCAGCACCTGCAAGCCGTCGATTGTGCCGGGCATCATGATGTCCAGCAAAATCAGGTTGGGCCGATGCTGGTCTGCCAACTGCAAGGCGGTTTCGCCATCCTCGGCCTCAATGATTTCGTAAGGGTTTTCAATCGACAACTTGAGCAGGCGGCGGATATCCGAGTTGTCGTCGACCACCAGAATTTTCTTGCGCATGGGGCGCGATGGGGTTGCGGTATCAGTCATGGTTTTTAACCCGGGTCAAAGTGGCGATGTCTCGGGCAAAAGCTGCAGATTGCTTGGCGGCGGGGCAGTTATCGCACCAGACGTCTGGCCGAGTTGTTTGCGGAGATGCGGTGGGAAAGGTAATCCGGACTGACTCGAAGTGCGTCCGATCTGGCTGACTTTGAACGGTGACAGTCGCCCCGTGCAGTTCAAGCACGCGTTCAGCAAGTTGCAGACTTAAATCAAACGCGGGTTCTGCAGCTTGCGCCGGTTGCCGCTGGCCAGCGACCTGAGCGGCTGCACTGGTATCTGACTGGCAACGGCCAGTCAGATGGGCATAGCCACCGATCTGTTGAAACTGGAGATGGATCGTGCCGGCATTGGACGCGTTATCAGAGGCACCCTCAGCGAGTTTTTTGAAATAAGCGCGCAAAGCCAGCGTCAGCCAGGCTTTGTCGCCGAATACCGGGGCAAGCATTGCGCCGGATGGATCCACGATCCATTCAATGGGGTGGGTTGAGGAAGATGAAATCTGGCTGAGCAGTTGATTGGTCAGGGAATAGAGATAAATGCGTTCATAACTGGCGAATCGATTGCGCTCCTGAAGCTCGGACAATTTCGCGAGTTCCTCCATCCTTTCCGCGATGTGCAGCGTTTTTGTCATTAACTGGAAGTGAGCCGGAACGGCTGCACTGTCCTTGAGGCTGGTGAAGTGATCGCGCAGCATGCCCGCATAGGTGGTCATTTCTTCGCGCAATTTTTGGCCAATCAGGCTCAAGCTGCGCATGTCTGAAATTCTTTCCGGCGCGGCGGACTCCTGGGGCGTGAACCACAGCGCGTATTCCGAGGTTTCTGCGCTGGTCAGCCAGATATCCCAGTCCCTTGCTTCCTGTGGCAGGCTTTCAGTTGTCAGGTGATGCAGCGGTTTCTCATCGCTGCTGGAGGCTTTCAGCAGTTCGCGCAACCAGAGCAGCCGATGCTGGCTCAGCATGGCTGCCAGCGGCTGAGCCGCCGGGTTGGCGTAAAGCATGTTTGCTTTGGCGTCGAGCAACATGAACGGCTGCGCGTGGGCAGTAAAAATTTCTGGGTTGATATTGATCTTCACCGGACACCTTCCTTTCCTGATGCCGCCTTGGCTGCGGCGATTTCTTCAGCCAGTTGCTCAAGCTTGTCGAATGGAATGGGTTTGGGAAAAACC
>CAZUSF010000015.1:9830-20965 GCA_964623355.1 uncultured Thiobacillus sp.
CGCCGCCGTCCTGCAAAAGCCGAGTCACCGAATCACGATAGATGCGGCGGTGTCCGCCTTCAGTACGCCAAGCATCAAGCAATCCGCTTTCGCTCCACAGTTGCGCGGTCTTGAGGGAAATCCCGAGCAATTCCGCAGCCTCGCGGGTGGTACAGAATTTGGTCTGTGGTTTCTGATCTATGGTCATGTCAATCAACCGTTCCTTTACGGTAAAGAGCGCCTGTTTGTCCGCCTGAAATCATATTCATGGCAGGGGCTTGCAGGTTGGGTGAGTTGTAGAGGGGGGGGCGCATGAATAGCTTAATACTGCACGTTTTGTAAAAATGTGGCAATAGTGGACAAAAATGAGCATTAATGGAATATGTGGTAATATGTGATCGTCGCGTATTCAGATGTTGCTTTCCTTGGCCATGAAAATTCCCCTTCAGGTGCAGTCGGTACCGCTGGTCATGATGTTGTTCAGTTTGTTGGCAGGTTCGTTGGCCAGAGCGGAAACCTATGCGTTTGCTCCGTTGCCGATGGAAGAGCCGGAAACGGTCTTTCGTCAGTACAAACCCTTGCTAGCGCATCTTGAACGTGAATCGGGGCATCGATTCCACATCGTTTACAGCCGGGACTACGCCGAGTTGCTGCGTAAATTTCGCGCTGGCGAGGTGGATATCGCTTATCTCGGCCCCTTGCCTTATGTGGAATTGAAAGCGGCCTACATGGCGGCGGAACCGATCGTGAATTTCCGCGAAAAATCCGGCAAAGCCAAATACACCTGTGCCTTGTTCACAGCCGGTGAGGGCAACCCGAAACCCAAGTCGGGCAAAGCTCGGGTTGCCCTGACTCAAGCACTTTCCACCTGTGGCTATCTGGCGGCGGATGCACTTCTAGCGCAGCAACGCATCGACATTGAACAGCTGCGTTATCGCTACCTTGGCAAGCATGACGAGGCGGTGTTATCGGTTGTTCGGGGCGACTTCGAGTGGGGCACCGCCAAGACTTCCATTGTCAGTCGCTATCAAAACCTGGGTATCCGGATCATCCAGGAAACGCCGGAACTGCCCGCGTTCAGCCTGGTCGCGAACAGTGCGCGGATGCCGCAAGCGGATGTTGATGCCATCCGGAAATCGCTGCTCAAACTGCGTCCGCTAACTAGCCAGGTGGATGCCAACTACACCGCCACCTGGGGCGAGAACGTTCGATACGGCGTGTCCTCTGCCACTGATGCTGATTTCGATCCGGTGCGCAAGATGCGGAAGAACAAACAGATTCCCGAGCAGGGAAATTTTTGAATGAAGTCCATGTCTTCTTCTGCCGCCTCTCGCCCCCTGCTTGATCTCCGGTTTCCGAAGCCGGATAGCGGATCTGTTCTCAACTACCGCAGATTGCGCATCTATTCGTTATTGATGCTGATCCTGTTCGAAGTTGTCGGCATTTACGGCCTGTACCGTGATTGGCGTAACGAAATCGAAAAGGGGGTGGCAGAACAACAGTTGACGCTGGAAATCGCTTATCGAGCTTCAGTGAACATGTATCAGCTGGCTGCCGAGTCGCTGTTTCTGGATATTCCTCGTCATGGCGACGCTTTCGAGACATTTCAAAGTGGTATGGAGGCGGTTGCGACAACCGATGCGGCCAAGGCTAACCAGCTGCGAGGCAAGCTTTACCGAGAGCTGTACCCGGTCTACCAGGAGATGCGGAATACCGGTTTTCGGCAATTCCAGTTTCACAGCCCGAGCGGGCAAAGTTTTCTCCGGATGCATGCCCCCGAGACTTACGGTGATCACTTGTTTGACATGCGGCCCAGCCTCAAGGCAGTCAATCTTGAGTGGAAACCGAGGTCGGGGTTTGAATTGGGCAAGGATCAGGCTGCGATCCGTTACGTTTTTCCTGTGTTGCATCAAGGTAAACACCTGGGCAGTGTCGAATACGGTGTGCCGTTCAGTGTGGTGCGCGATGCGATCTCCGTGCTTGATAGAAGTCGCGAATACGCTTTTCTGCTGCGAAGCGACCGGGTCAAGCAAGTCATGCGCGGCAATGTCGTGGAGCGCTATGGCGTATCGGCGCTGAGTGACGACTATCTGGTGGAAGATCCAAAGGCGACACTGCCGGATTCGCTGCAACCACTATCGCCGGTAGCGCTCGCCTTGTCCGGCCGCTTGCGTGACATGCCGCAAATTCGGCATGCCTTGAAAGTGGGTGAACGTGCCGCAGTGACATTGGAACAGAACGGTGCATCCTGGATCGTTTTACTGCACCCGGTGCTTGATATCGAGGGCAAGCAGGCCGCGTTTATGGTGACCTATGCCAAGGACACGGCGGTCGCTGTGCCCAACCGGCAATTTATCTTGTATGCGGGCCTGTATACGGTGTTGCTGACAGGCTTGGGTTTCGCTCTCTGGCGCTTCTATCGTTCCAACGAAGCGCTGCTCGCTGAGCGGAAAAGCCTGAAGATTCTGACCGATACCATGTCGGACGGTTTGCTGGCCACAGACGAATCCGGGCTTGTGGTCGCGATCAATCCCGCCATGCGAAAAATATCCGGTTTCGACAATGCCGCCGATCTGGATGCATGGGCCTGCCGGTTATTTCGAGATCCCGCTCTGGCGGCCTTGGGCGCCGAACCGGCGTTTGGCGAACCGCCTTTGCCTTGCCAGTATTTGGCATCCGGTATCGAACAGGTTCGGCATGCACCGTTGTTCCGCCGGGATGGCTCGATGATCGACGTCGAATTTTCCACCAAAGCCATACTTGAAGAAGCGCAGTTCCGCGGCACTGTGACGGTGTTTCGCGATATCACCGAACGTTTACTTGCCGAGGAGAACTTGCGGCTGAGTTCGCATGTGTTCGAGAACACGGCAGAGGGCATCATCATCACTGATCAGCATGGCCATATTCTGGTGGTGAACGAGGCATTTTCCAGAATCAGTGGGTATACGCTGGATGCGGTCAAGGGCCATAAGCCCAACATCCTCAGTGCCGGTCCGGACAACGAGCAGGCTTATCGGGAGATGAATGCTTCGCTGGAACACGGCGACCATTGGCATGGCGAGTTTCTCAACCGTAAGCGGTCTGGCTCGCTGTATGTGATTGCCATGACGGTCAGCGCAGTGCGTAACCCAGAGGGAAAGCTGACGCACTACGTCGGGGTGTTCCGCGATATCAGCGAGCAGAAGCAATCCACCGAGATGATGCAGCGTTTTGCCCTGCACGACATCCTGACCGGCTTGCCTAATCGCGCCTTGCTGCATGAACGGATGGACAAGGTGCTGCGCAACTATGCGACCAGCAAGAAAGGGGCGGCGCTGCTGTTCCTTGACCTGGATCAGTTCAAGCATATTAACGATAGCCTTGGCCATGGCGTTGGCGACCAGATCCTGCAGCAAGTGACGGGGCGGCTACTGGGTTCGGTGCGCGATGGTGATACCGTTGCCCGCATTGGCGGCGACGAGTTTTTTATCCTGCTGGAGTCGATCACTTCGCACCGCCAGGTGGAGGAGGTGGTGCAGAGAATTCTGTTTGACATGACCAAACACTATCTGATCGACCCGCTTAATCTGCATCTGACCTGCAGCATCGGCATCAGCTTCTTTCCTGAGGATGGAACCGACATCGAGTCGCTCGTGCGCAAGGCTGATATGGCCATGTATGAGGCCAAGCGAAATGGTCGTAATTCGTTTCACGTGTTCGAACCGGGTTTGCTCGGCCGCGCGTCGGAACGCCTCAAAATCGGCAATGCATTGCATGGCGCGACGGCGCGTGGCGAATTTCGGGTTTTTTACCAACCGCAGAATCGCGCCTCAGACGGTGTTTGCGAGGGGGTCGAGGCACTGGTGCGCTGGATGCATCCGACCCTCGGCATGGTCTCTCCGGCTATGTTTATCCCGATTGCGGAGGATGTCGGACTGATTGGTGAAATCGGGACCTGGGTGTTGCGCGAGTCTTGCCGGCAACTTGCTGCCTGGCACAAGATTGGCATCGACATTCCCCGCGTTGCGGTGAATCTCTCGGTGCAGCAACTCGAGAACGAGGATCTGCCGACTATCGTGGCTGAAGCGCTGCGTGAATACGATCTGGATACCTCTGAGCTGGAACTGGAGGTTACCGAGTCGATGATCATGAACCAGGCCGACAAGGTCATCGGCATCCTGCATGCGCTGAGTGATATGGGCATCAAGCTGGCAGTGGACGACTTTGGTACCGGCTATTCATCGCTGTCCTATTTGAAACACCTACCGGTGAAGCGTCTTAAGATCGACCAGTCCTTCGTCCGCGAAATCACCTCCGACCCGAACGACCAAGCCATTGCGCGCGCCATTATCGCGCTCGGCCATAGCATGGAGATGGATGTACTGGCCGAGGGCGTCGAGACCGAAGCGCAGGCCGAGTTCCTGCGAGCGGAAAACTGCGATTTGCTGCAGGGCTATCTGTTCAGCAAACCGGTGCCAGCGGATGAAATCGCCCAGTTGTGGCGCAACGTCACAAGCAGGCTGCATTCCAGGTCGATCCACCTTGCGGTTTCCAATAACCCCAACAAAACCAATAAACGTCATGAAGGCTGAATGAGCGATGACCAAGAACACCAATTGCCAATACCAATGTTTTGAAAATCTCTTTTTAGATCGCAGGCTGATTTTGAAAGGCACCGCCAAGGCCGGCGAATCGGCTTGCAGTTCGTGCGAAGTGGGGCAGCAATTGAAGGCACAGTCCTTGTCCCTCCTGAGCCACGAGTTGCTGACTCCGTTGAACGGCATCATCGGAACCACCTACCTTGCGCTGGACATGGATATGTCCGATGAGGCGCGTGAGTTGATTGAACTGGCAAATGAGTCGGCCCTGGTTTTGCTCAACACGATTCAGGATGTGCTCTTGCTGTCGAAAATCGTCTCGGGCGGTTTCTCCATGTTTCCTGATCCAATCACTCCGTCGAAGCTGATGGCGGCGATTTGGCCCGATCTGCTGGAAAAAGCGCGGGCCAAACATCTGACACTCAAGTTGGACCTGGCTGCCAATTTGCCAGCCTCGATTGAGATCGACATCGATCAAATGCGGCGTGTGTTGCTGATTTTGATCGGCAATGCCATCAAATTTACCGAGCAGGGCCGTATCACCGTCCGGGTGGAGCCGCAGGACGCCATAGAGGGTGGCTTGCATATTTGTATTGCGGATACGGGCATCGGCATTGAACCGGAGAAGCTGGACTCGGTCTTCGCCCCCTTCATACAGGCGGATTCCGGTTTTACGCGCAAATACGACGGTTTGGGTATCGGCCTTGCCATTGCGTGGCAGCTGATTGACCTCATGGGCGGAGAACTCGTCGTGGATAGTGAACTTGGAAAAGGCTCCCGCTTCCATATTTTCCTGCCCCGATGACTCGCCTCGCCAACTGAAGCATTGGAGTTACAGATGAAAAACACCACCCCATTGAAGCGGATATCAATCAACAATCTCCGTGTTGGCATGTATGTCCATGACGTCAATTGTTCGTGGGTCGATCACCCTTTTCTGACCAGCGGATTCCTGATCAAGACCGACAAGACGATCAACGAGATTCGTGCCCTGGGGGTGCATGAGCTTTTTATCGATACGCAGAAGGGCCGCAATTCGGTTGAACCAGCTCCGTCGGTTAACGAGGTCGCAAACGGTTTTGACGCAACGATGGCGGAACTCGTCCTGGAAATCGAGGCTGCGCCAGTGCGCGCCGAACTGGCGGAAGAAGCTGAACGTGCAAGACAGTTGATGGGCGAAGCCAATCGCATCGTGCGCGATCTGTTGGTGGATGTGCGCCTTGGCCGGCAAATTCAGCTGGAGCAGGTGGAGCCCATGGTCGAAAAGATGGTCGATTCGATCTTCCGCAACCAGGACGCCATGCTGCCGATGCTGCGCCTGAAAGAGCATGACAAATACACGTTTCAGCACTCGGTGTCGGTCTGCGCTTTGTTGGTTTCGTTTTCACGCGGGATGGGGTTGGAGCGCGCGACGATCAAGCAAATCGCGATCGGAGGTTTGCTGCACGATGTCGGCAAGGCGAAAGTGCCGGATGACATTCTCAACAAGCCGGCCAAGTTGACCGAGGCCGAGTTTGCCAAGATGAAGTCGCATGTGGTGCAGAGCATCGTGATCTTGCAGAACACGCCAGGTATCAGCCAGATCGCCCTCGATGTCGCCAGTCAGCACCATGAACGCTTCGACGGCACCGGCTACCCGAATAAATTGAAGGGCGAAGATATTTCAATCTTTGGTCGCATGGGGGCGATTGTGGATGTCTATGATGCGATCACCTCGGACCGTGTCTATCACAAAGGATTGCCACCCACCGCCGCCTTGAGCCGAATCCTGGAGTGGTCCGCGCATCACTTTGATCCGGAATTCGTGCAAATCTTCATCAAGAGCATCGGGATTTATCCGACCGGATCGCTGGTGCGGCTGGAAAGCGGACGTTTGGGCGTGGTCATGGAACAGCACCCGGAAAAGCTGATGAAACCAAAAGTAAAAGTCATCTTTCACACAACACATCAAAGGTATCTAACGCCTGAAGTGCTTGATCTTTCCTGGTCGGGTTGCCAGGACCGCATCACCGGTCATGAAGCGTTTTCGGATTGGGGCATTGATCCAAAACGTTGGATTGAAAATGGGTAGTCAAAATGTATAGAAGTGCGCGGGAAGCGGGGCGACCGAAAGGCTGTGGGTCGACACGCTAACCAGGTGACCAAGCAAAAGCTGATCGCCCAGATTCGGAGGAAGCATGAAGCACGCTGCCCCGTCACCGGCCCAAGGTGGTAGTGCTGGATGTCATGATGCCGGGCGAGATTGATGGCCTGCAGGCACTCAAGATGATCAAGGCGGATCCGGAATTGAAGAGTACCTACGTCATCATGGTTACCGCGCGTGGTCAGGCCGATGATTTGGCATTCGCCACCAAACTTGGTGCCGATGCTTATTTCATCAAGCCATTCAGCCCACTGGCTCTGGTTTCCCATATCCAACGGGTATTACCTGGTTAATTGGCAGGCTGCCCATCTGCCTCCTTTCTTGACTGGGCGTGCAGGGCAAGTTTGTTCTGTTCGTAACCTGTTGATTTACCCATCATCGATGAAACCAGCAAGCGATGACCAAGCCGCCAGAAACGACGGCCAATTCTCAGTTGGTTGGGTATATTTTAGTGAGGGGGCAAATACGGCACTTTTTAAAAAATGGTGGCGGTAGCGAATGAAATATGAGTATAAATGGTAAATGTGGTAATATATGGTCATAACTGATTCGGATGTTGCTTTCCTTGGTCATGAGAATTCGCCTCCATGTGTTGTTGGTATCGTTATTCATCATGTTGTTCAATTCATTGACTGTCTCATTGGCCAGAGCACAGCCTTGTCTGGAATTGAAAGCGGCCTACCTGACAATGGCAGCGATACTGAACATGCTGGTCAAGACCCACAGCGAAACCCGTGGCAGTGCGTTAACTCTCGCCCTCCGGATTCCGGCTTTTAACCTGCATCCGGGCTATTCGCCATTCACCTGACACATATCAAGGAGCTTCGAATGAGAATTTTTGTGGTGGACGATGACCCGCTCTTGCGCATGGTCATCCTTGAAGAGCTGAGAGACCCACGCGATACGGTGCGCGAGTTTGCCGATGGCAAGCCGGTACTCGGGGCGGTCGCTGAGGGTGATGTGCCGGACCTGATCCTGATGGACATCCACATGCCGGAGATGGATGGCATCACGGCCTGCCTGACCCTGCACGAGCAGGGATACCATCAGGTCCAGGTGATCTTCATCTCGTCCCACGATGACCTGGAAACCCGGCTCTCCGCCTATGCTGCCGGCGGCAGCGACTATCTGGTGAAGCCTCCCTCCTTCGAGGATGTCACTGCCAAGGTGGCCGTGGCGCGGCGCTTCCACGATGAAAAGACGTCGCTCTCCTCCTCTGTCCAGTTTGCCCAGCAGACCGCGTTCACGGCCATGTCGTCGATGGGGGAGCTGGGTGTGGTGCTGCAATTCCTGCGCAATTCCTTTGCCTGCGAGGACGTCGACGCCGTTGCCAGCATGCTTTTTGATGCGCTCGCGCAGTATGGCCTTGAAGGCATGCTGGAACTGCGCGGCCCTGAGGCCCGCCATTTCGCCAGTCATGGCGTCTGCACGCCCTTGCAGGAATCCGTGTTATCGCATGCCCGCAAGATGGAGCGGATCTTCCGCTTCCGCTCCCAGCTATCAATCCACTACCCGCAGGCCGCCCTGGTCGTCGTCAACCTGCCCCTGGACGAAGACCTCGTCGGCCGCCTGCGTGACCATCTCGCCATCCTGGTCGAGGGCGCGGATGCCCGCATGAAGGCGCTCAACAGCGAGCGCCGCCAGACTATGCAGGGCCAGGGCATCCATCTTGCCCTGGGGGATCTGACCCAGACCCTCGAGGATATCGAACAATCCCAGGCGCACAGCCGCATCCGCACCATGGAAATCGACATGCAGTTTCTCGAGCAGCTGACATCCGCCTTCGCCACTCTGGGGCTCACCGACGGGCAGGAGGAAACGCTGGCTAATCTGGCCCGCGATACGCATGTCCAGCTGGCCGAGCTGCGCGACCTCGACACCTCGGCGGGCGAACGCCTGCGCGGAATCCGTCAGCGTCTGAGCGACCTGGTCGAGACCGCATGACTCGTTTGCCCATCCTCTCCGGGCTGGTGCCGATCCAGCGTTTTGACGCCGATCTCGAGGCGATCTATCAGGCGGACCTCGAACCGCACAAGCGCGCGGCCGCGCTTCAGGGCGCGTGGCTGGCCATCGCCCTCTTCTCCACCTTCGGCCTCCTCGATGTCTGGGCCATCCCCGGAAGCCTGACCGAGGTTCTAGCCATTCGATTTGTTGTTGTGGTGCCACTTTTGCTGGCCGTGGCCTGGAGTACCGGTCAGCCCTTCTTCATTCGTCATTACCGTTCGCTGATGTGGACCATGTACCTGGGCATGGGGCTCGCCATCCAGGCCATGATCATGCTCGCACAACCAGTCGAGGTGGCGCACTTTGCCTATTACGCCGGCCTCATCCTGGTGGTGATCGCCCTCTATAACTGGACCTTTCTTGGCCCCCGCGAAACCGCGATGATCGGCTTTGGCCTGGTGTTGCTGTATTTCCTGCTGGAAGTCGCCGCACACCTCGCCGCTCATGAAAAACATGGCTTCGATAGCCTTGCCATCGTGTTGCTGGCCAACCTCTTCTTCTTTTCCTCGGCCAATGTGATCGGCTTACTCGCCGTGCTGATGCGTGAACGCCACCTGCGTCAGCTGTTCCTGCTTAAGCGCGAGGCAGAGACCCTGGCCCGGGTCAAGAGCGAGTTCCTGGCCAGCATGAGCCACGAGATCCGCACCCCGCTTAACGCTGTGCTCGGCTTTGCCCAGATCGGCGCCCGCGACAGCATCGGCCGCGCCGCGCACCAGACCTTCCAGCGCATCCTCGATTCCGGCCAGCTGCTGCTTGGCGTGGTCAACGACATCCTCGACTTCTCCAAAATCGAGGCCGGCCGCCTGATCATCGAGGACGAGGCTTACGACCTCCAGGCCCTGCTCCGGGAAGTACTGCGCCTGTTCGAGGAACAGGCTAGCGTGCGCGGGCTGACGCTGGCGCTCGATGCAGATCCGGCGTTGCCCGCGCACTGTGCCGGTGACCGCTTGCGGGTGGCACAGGTGCTGACCAACCTGCTTTCCAACGCGGTGAAATTCACCCGCGAAGGCGAGGTCCGGCTGGGTGCGGCCCAGGACGGTGACTGGCTGGTGTTCAGTGTCAGCGACACCGGCATCGGCATGGATGCAGCGGCCCAGACGCGGCTCTTTCAACCCTTCGAGCAGGCCGATGCCAGCATCACCCGGCGCTTTGGCGGCACTGGTCTGGGCATGGCCATCAGCCAGCGCTTGGTGACGCTGATGCAGGGCCGTATCACGTTGGATAGCGCGACCGGGTGCGGCTCCCGCTTTACCGTGCGGCTGCCGTTCCGCGCTACCAAGGCGTGCACTGAACCCGAGTCGGCGCTGAACCAGCCGAGTGTTGCGCCTGGCTCAGGGCCGCGTCTGGCCGGCGTGAGGCTGCTAATCGCCGAGGACAATCCGGTCAACCGGTTGCTCCTGGAAGACATGCTGGTGGCCGAGGGGGCGGCCCTGAGCTTCGCCTCGCATGGCCTGGAGGGCCTTGAAATCCTCACTGAGCGGGGACGGGCGGCGTTCGACCTGGTATTGACCGACATCGAGATGCCGGTGATGGACGGTTACGCGTTAGCCAGCAGCCTGCGCGAGTTGGCACCCGGCTTGCCGGTGATCGGCCTCACTGCGCATGCCATGGCAGAGGCGCGCCAGCATTGCCTGGAGGTCGGCATGGTCGAACACGTCACCAAACCAATTGACCTGGACCGGCTGGTCGAATCGATCCGACGCCACCTGCCTTTACTGCCGATCCAGGCGGCTTCCGAAGCCGCAGCGCCGGTGCCCGTGGAGACGGTTGCGGCCGAGGTCAGAATGGAACTGGCGCCCGAAGCAGCCCGCCCCGTCATCGACTGGGCCGCCCTGGAACAGCGCTATGCCGGCCGTCAGGACTTCATTGACCGATTGCTCACGATGTTGCGCTCACACTATGCCGAGAGTGCCGCCAAACTTAGGGCCGCCATCGCCGCCGGCCAGGTTGCTGAGTTGATGGCCCTGGCGCACAGCCTCAAAGGCATGGCCGGTAACCTCTGCGCGGAAGCCCTGCAGGAGCAGGCGCGGCGGACTGAACAGGCCGCGCGGGCCGACGCAGCAGAAACCGCCGAATTGGCGGAGGGGCTGGCGCAATTAATGGACAAGCTGATCTCTGAAGCGGGATACCGGCGCTGAACCCTGATCCCGCTGGCTCAACCCTGTTTCACCCGGCGTGCCGATCACCGCCAGCATCTCTTCGCGATGACCAAGCCGCCAGAAACGACGGCCAATTCTCAGCTGGTTGGGGATGTTTTAGTGAGGGGAGCAAATACGGCTCTTTTAAAAAATGGTGGCGGTAGTGGATAAAAAATGAGCATAAATGGATTAAGTGGTAATATATGGTCATAACTGATTCGGATGTTGCTTTCCTTGGTCATGAGAATTCGCCTCCATGTGTTGTTGGTATCGTTATTCATCATGTTGTTCATT
>CAZUSF010000016.1:0-2764 GCA_964623355.1 uncultured Thiobacillus sp.
TTCTTGCCATTTTTTTAGGCCCAACGCATAGAGTCGCGTTGGATAAAGGGTTTTCGGGCTTATCAGGCATGTTTTCCACAATGTTATCCACAGCTTCGGTGGACAAGTTGAAAACTCCTTACAGGGTTGGTGGTTCATCGCATCTTCTCTCCAATTACTTTAAGTAGCTTCGATAAGTCAGTCGTGCTCGACACCGAATTACCTGTCTCCTCCGAGTCTGCAAAGGTCGCGCATTTGACGATTGCCCGGGTCGCACTCGATACGCCGCTCGATCGTTTGTTCGATTATCTGGCGCTCGATGCTCATTCCGACGATATCGGTCGTCGTGTGGAAGTGCCTTTCGGTAACCGAAGGTTGATTGGCGTCCTGGTCGAGCTGGCGGATTACTCCGACTTGCCGCTGGAAAGTTTGAAGCCTCTGCATGCGATAGATCGCAGCAGCCCGCCATTGCCTCCGGATTTGCTGGCGCTGGCACGTTTTGTTTGCGGTTACTACCACCACGCACTCGGCGCCGTGCTGGCGATGATGTTGCCGCCCGCTTTGCGCCGCACAGCAACGCCTGCCAGGACGCGGCAAGCAATGCCCATGCTGGCTTATCGCCTGACCCCGGTTGGTCGTGCCGAAACCGAGCAGATTCCTGCCCGTTTCACTGCGCGAAAACGCCTTGCAGAACGCATGCTCGCTGCCGAACTCCCCTGGGCGACTTGCTCGACAAGCGATAAATCCGTGCTGCGAGCCTGGCTTGAACTCGACTGGATCGAGCCGATCAGCCCGGTTCTGGAGATGCCGCCGCAAGAGGCCATGCCGGTCTTGACCGACGAGCAGGAAAGCGTGGTCACCGCCCTGCGAGCCGCCGGCAATGGGTTCAATGCCTTCCTGCTGCATGGCGTCACCGGCAGCGGCAAGACCGAGGTTTACCTGCGTTGGGTGGCTGATGTCCTGTCACGTGGTCAGCAGGTGCTGGTGCTGGTGCCGGAAATCCACCTGACGCCGCAATTGACCGAACGATTCATTCGCCGCTTTCCTGACCGCAGGCTGATCAGCCTGCACAGCAATCTGGCCGCCGGCGAGCGGCGAATCGCCTGGCTGGATGCCTTGGCAGGGCAGGTGGACATTGTGCTGGGAACGCGCCTGGCAATATTCACGCCGCTGCCGCGGCTCGGCCTGATCATTGTCGATGAGGAACATGACAACGCCTACAAACAGATGGAAGGCATGCGCTATTCAGCTCGCGACGTCGCGGTCTGGCGGGCGCGTGAACGAGGCGTACCGGTGTTGCTGGGGTCCGCGACACCGGCGCTGGAAAGCTGGCGCAACGCCAAGGAGGGGCGTTATCACCTGCTCGGGTTGAGCAAGCGTGCGCACGCCCAGGCGGTGTTGCCGAAAGTGCGCTTGATTGACAGTCGCACGGATCGCCCCAAACTCGGCCTCACCAGCGTATTGCTGACCGCGCTGGCGGAACGCCTGCAACGCGGCGAACAAAGCCTGGTGTTCATCAATCGGCGCGGCTACGCCCCGAGCCTGCTGTGCAACGGATGTGGCCACGTCTTTCCCTGCTCGCGCTGTTCAGCGCATCTGGTGCTGCATCGAAGCCGACAGGGATACCGCCTGGTCTGCCACCATTGCGGCCTCATCGCGCGACCGCCGGAAGCCTGTCCGGAATGCGGCAATCTTGATCTGCGTCCGGCGGGACAGGGAACGCAGCGGATCGAGGAAACCCTGGCAGAGCAGTTTCCGACCGCCCGCATTCTGCGTATCGACCGCGATACCGCCGCGCGCAAGGGTGCGTTTGCCGCGATGCGCGAGCAGGTCGAGGCACGTGAAGTGGACATCCTGGTCGGCACCCAGATCGTTGCCAAAGGCCATGATTTTCCGCATCTCACCCTGGTCGGCGTCATCGGCGCCGACCAGGCCCTGATTTCGCCCGACTTTCGCGCCAGTGAACGGCTCTTCGCCCAGCTCATGCAAGTCGCCGGCCGCGCCGGACGGGCGCAGCATCCAGGCGAGGTGTTGATTCAGACACAATATCCACGCCACCCGCTGTATCAGGCCTTGCAGCGGCATGATTACCCGGGTTTTGCCGAAGCCGCGTTGCGCGAGCGTCGCGGCGCCGACTTTCCACCTTATGCCAGCCAGGCCTTGTTGCGTGCCGAAGCGCGCGAAGAGGAAGCCGCACTGGGTTTCTTGCTGGCGGCGCGAGAAGCCGGACTCGCTTTGCAGGCCGGGGTTCTCCTGTTCGACCCAGTGGCGGCATTGATGGCACGAGTGGCGAATCGACACCGCATGCAATTGTTGGTGCAGGCGGGCGCGCGGCAGCGTTTGCAACAGTTTCTTCGCCTCTGGCTGCCGCAGCTCGAATCATTACCAGCGCGAGGCGTTAAATGGTCGTTGGATGTCGATCCAATGGATTATTGATCGCTGGAAGCGGACAAGAAAAAAGCGGGCATCGCCCGCTTTTTTCATTTTCATTGTGCTAACCGCGTTACTTTTTGGCCGCCGCTTTGGCTGCAGGCTTGGCAGCAGCGGGTTTAGCAGCGGCTTTCTTGGCCGGAGCGGCAGCAGGTTTAGCAGCCGCCGCTTTCTTGACCGGTGCGGCAGCGGGTTTCGCGGCAGCAACCTTCTTGGCGGGAGCTGCAGCAGGTTTGGCGACAGCAGCTTTCTTGGCAGGAGCAACAGCCGGTTTGGCCACAGCGGCCTTCTTGGCGGGAGCAGCAGCCGGTTTAGCCGCAGCGGCTTTCTTGGCGGGAGCAGCAGCCGGTTTGGC
>CAZUSF010000016.1:2864-20164 GCA_964623355.1 uncultured Thiobacillus sp.
GCAGCAGCCGGTTTGGCCGCAGCGGCTTTCGTGGCTGGAGCAGCAGCCGGTTTGGCGACAGCAGCTTTCTTCGCAGGAGCCGCAGCGGGTTTGGCGGCAGCAACTTTCTTGGCCGGTGCAACAGCGGGTTTGGCGACAGCGGCTTTCTTGGCTGGGGCGGCAGCAGGTTTGGCGGCAGCGGCTACCTTGGCGGGCGCAGCGGCAGGTTTGGCAGCTGCTTTCTTGGCCGGTTCAGCAGCGGCTTTTGCGGCAGCGGGCTTTGCTACGGTGGCTTTCTTGGCGGGACTTTTTCCAGGTTTGGCAACGGGCATGTCTGACTCCTCGATTAATGAAGGGTTTGGCCGGAAAGCCTTTTGCCTCAAGCACTTCCACGCGATCAAGAGGCGTGCGGCGATTGTAGAACAAAAAAAAGCGCGCTCTGCAAGCCAAGAGCGCGCTTTTGCTGGATTTCGGTGGCTTTGTGGTGCCAAAAAGGCACAAAAATATCAGCCCGGCAACAGGGTTTCCTGAGCCAACAGATTTTCGATCCGTTCGCGCGCATGGATCAGGTGCATCTGCTTGCCATCGATCATCACTTCAGCCGCACGCGGCCGGGTGTTGTAGTTCGAACTCATGCTCATGCCGTAGGCGCCGGTCGAACAGATGGCAAGAAGGTCATCCTGGGCTAGCGCCAGGGCGCGATCATGGCCAAGAAAATCACCACTCTCGCAGACCGGGCCGACGATGGCATAGTTGCGCGTCACCGCATCGCTACGCTCCTGGACCGGCAGGATGTCGTGCCAGGCGTCATACAGCGCAGGCCGCATCAGGTCATTCATCGCAGCATCGACGATGGCGAAATCTTTCGTTTCGCCGTGTTTCAGGTATTCCACCCGCGTCAGCAACCAACCGGCATTGCCAACCAGCGCACGGCCCGGTTCGACTACCAGGCGTTCGCTGCGACCTTGCATGCGGGCCAGAATGACGCTGGCGTATGCGTCCAGTTCGGGTGGGGTTTCGTCACGATAGCGAATGCCGACGCCGCCACCGATATCAATGTGTTGCAGCCGAATTCCCTCCGCTTGCAGGCTGGTGACCAGTTCAAGCACGCGATCCAGCGCTTCGCCGAAAGGGGCGACTTCGGTCAGTTGCGAGCCGATATGGCAATCGATGCCGGTGATGCGCAGGTGCGCCATGCTGGCCGCTTCGCGATAGACGCGCAGGGCGTGTTCGTGGGCAATACCGAACTTGTTGTCTTTCAGGCCGGTGGAAATATAGGGATGCGTTTTGGCATCGACATTCGGATTGACGCGCAAGCTGATGGCAGCGGTCTGCCCCAGCTCGCCGGCAACCTGATTCAAGCGCGCCAGCTCGCTCTCCGATTCGACGTTGAAGCAATGAATTCCGGCGGTCAGGGCCGCACGCATTTCCGCCGCAGTCTTGCCGACGCCGGAAAAAACCACCTTCGCCGGATCGCCGCCGGCAGCTAGAACGCGCGCCAATTCGCCGCCGGATACGATGTCGAAGCCGGCGCCCAGGCGAGCGAACAGATTCAGAATCGCAAGACTGGAATTGGCCTTCACCGCATAGCAAATCAGATGCGGATGCGCCGCCAGGGCCTGGTCATAGGCGCGATACGCCTGTTCCAGGGCGGCGCGGGAATAGAGATAACATGGTGTGCCGAATTCGGCGGCGACCTCTGCGAGCGGCACATCCTCGACATACAGGATGCCGTCCCGACGGGTAAGAGCGTTCATTTTTGGGCGGCTTGAGTGGGTTGTGAAGGTTGGCTGGGCTGGGCCAGGGAGGACTTTGGCGCGGCGCTATCCGGTAGATACAAGGCGCCTTTTTTGCCGCAGCCGGAGAGAGTGAAAAAAGTGCCTGACAAGGCGCAGATCAATAGGAAATTTCGCATGGGGAGGCCTTTAAAATCGGGGGCAGTTTAGCAGCCTCGAGTTTGCCTCCCAAGGCTGCGCCAACCAGGAGCATTGGATGACCGAAACTGAATACACCCGTTTGGCCGATGACACGCTGAACAAGCTGGAGCAGGCGATCGAACACGCCGATGCCGATTTTGATTATGAGTTTTCCGAAGGCGGCATTCTGCAAATCGAATTTGCCGACGACTCGGTGATAGTCGTCAATAAGCAAGCCGCAGCGCAGGAGATCTGGGTGGCGGCAAAAAGCGGTGGCTATCATTTCCGCTGGGATGGTCAGGTGTGGCGCGACACCCGTAGCAATGAAGAGTTGTTCACCTCGCTGTCACGTTTTGCCTCGGCGCAATCGGGTAGTCCGGTCAGCCTGATCTAGCGCTGGTTTGGCTTACACTTGCGCGTATCCGGAGGCTTGGGGGTAAAAATATGAATGAACATGTTCTGTTTGAATATCTACCTGATTTTGCCGAGCAGCTCGGTGCGGATCATCTGAAGCCGCTGCTCGACCGCATCTCGCTGCACGAACTGGAAGATGGCCAGGTCATGGTGCACGATCAGGAACCGATCGATGCCTTTTTCCTGGTCCTGAGCGGCCGCCTGCAGTTGTCTATCGAACTCTCCGACCATCATATTCAGCTGGGTGAAATCCGACCCGGCAACTGGTGTGGCGAGCTGGGTTATTTCAGCGGTATTCGGCGCGCATCAAGTACGGTGACAGCCGGCCAGGACACCGTCGTGGCGCGTCTTTCCTACCTGGATTTCGATGCCTTGATCGCGGAAGATTCGATTGCCGTTTGCCGTCTGACACATGCCTTTATCCAGATGCTGATTCGTCGCCTGCAAGTGACTGCCAACAACCCGGTGGTCGACCCGGAGGGGAACATGCTGCTGCTGGGCGATATCACCGTGCCGCTATCGGAATTGAGCCGCAAGCATCGTAGCGTGCTGGACTTCATCAAAAGCCTGATGGGAGCGCGGGGATGATTCTCAAAAACTATTTACGTTCGTTGCCGGGGTTTCAGTTTCTGTCTGACGCCGATGTGGAACACGTTGCCGCCGCGATGCGGGTTGACGAATTCCCCAACGGCCATGTCTTCATTTACCAGGATCGTCTCAATCAGGCGTTGTATCTGTTGCTCGAAGGCCAGGTTGAAGTGACTCACTACGGTAATACGGGGCGGCATTACACGCTGAAGACTATCCAGCCAGGCGAGTTCTTTGGTTTGCCGTCGCTCTCGCTTGGCAAGCCGGCGAATGCGACCTGCACCTCGCGCGGGCCGGTGAAAGTCGCCAGCCTGCCGTTCTCCGCCTATCTGTTGTTGTATCAGCCGGATTCGGAGATCGGTTGTCGCTTCCAGTTTGTCATCGCCACCCAGCTCGCGCGCGATCTGCATGATCGTCACGATGCGCTGCGAAAATTGCTGGTTCAGGTATACGGCGGCGTCGAGAAGCTGAGTGATGCAATCGATGCGACTGAAGTCAACGCAAAACAGGGCGTTTTGCCGTCGCCCTGAACCTTGGCCTGTCGGTCAACCCAGTCTGGCGCGCGCCCGGGCAACCGCGGCGCGTACCTGATTCGGCGCGGTACCACCGAGATGGTCACGCGCGGCGAGTGAGCCTTCCAGCGTCAACACGCTATAGATATCCGCCTCGACCAGCGGCGAGAAGGCTTGCAGTTCGATCAGGCTCAGATCGGCCAGATCACAACCTTTCTGTTCCGCCGCCCGCACTGCGCGCGCTACTGCTTCATGCGCTTCGCGGAACGGCAGGCCTTTCTTGACCAGGTAATCGGCCAGATCGGTCGCCGTGGCGAAGCCTTCCACCGCCGCCTGGCGCATGCGTTCGGCCTTTACCGTGACGTGGAAAACACGTTTTCCGGTCTGGTCATCGATGTGGCTGCCCATCATCTCGGCGAAGATGGCCAGGGTGTCGACCAGCGTATCGACTGCGTCGAACAGCGGTTCCTTGTCTTCCTGGTTGTCCTTGTTGTAGGCCAGCGGTTGGCCTTTCATCAACGTCAACAGCGCGATCAGATGGCCATTCATGCGGCCGGTCTTGCCGCGCATGAGTTCCGGCACATCCGGGTTTTTCTTCTGCGGCATGATGCTGGAGCCGGTGCAGAAGCGGTCGGCCAGGTCGATGAAGCCAAAGCGCGGCGTCATCCAGATCACCAGTTCTTCCGCCATGCGCGAGAAGTGGGTCATCATCAACGCGCCAGCAGCGAGGAATTCGATCGCGAAATCGCGATCCGACACCGCATCCAGCGAGTTCTCGCAGACGCCGTCAAAGCCCAGTTCACGCGCCACCATTTCGCGGTCGATCGGAAAGCTGGTGCCGGCCAGCGCGGCCGCGCCCAGCGGCAGCCGATTGACGCGGCGACGGCAATCGACGAGGCGGTCGTAGTCGCGCGTCAGCATTTCCTGCCAGGCCAGCATGTGATGGCCGAAAGTGACCGGCTGCGCCGCCTGCAAATGGGTGAAGCCGGGCATCACCGTCGCGGCGTGATGTTCGGCCAGATCGATCAATGCGCGCCGGGCCTGGATGTTGAGTGCAAGAATGCGATCAATCGCATCGCGCAGCCACAGACGCACATCGGTGGCGACCTGGTCGTTGCGCGAGCGGCCGGTATGCAGGCGCTTGCCGGCATCGCCCACCTTGCGCGTCAGCGCCCGCTCGATGTTGAAATGGATGTCTTCGTCATCCAGGTTCCACGTGAAACGTCCGTTCTCGAAGTCGGCCAGAATCTCGCCCAGGCCGCGTCGGATATCGGCCAGGTCTTGCGCTGACAGGACGCCGACGTGATGCAGCATGGCGGCATGCGCCAGCGAGCCATGGATGTCGAATGGGGCGAGGCGCCAGTCGAACGGAATGGAGGCGGTATAACGTTTCACCCGTTCCGATACGGGTTCTGAAAAACGTCCGGACCAGACGCCCGGATTGGCTTCGGATTGGACTGAATCAGCGGCGGGAGTTTCGGCTTGGCGCATGGAGTGATAGCTTGTCGGCTGGGTGAATTCATGAAAGCCGGATTATGACAAAGGAGACGCAGTTCACTTTGCCGGATTTCCGCAACCTCGGCATTTTGCTGCGCGCGGTGCTTGCGATACAGCTGTTCGGCTTGCTTGCCGCATTGGTCAATGCTGCGGACCTGGCCGGTATGTTCAGATTGTTCTTTGGCTATGCCGCCTATCTCGAGCCGCCGTTGCTGTGCACTGTGCTGCTTCTATATCTGTTCGCCCCCAGTCTGAGCCGCTTGCCGGCGCGTCTTGGTTTGGCGCTGAGTGTGTTGATCAGCATGTTCAGCGCCGCTTTCTGGCAGATCATGCTGGAATGGCGCTCCGCCGATGCCGAACTCAGCCTGACCCGCACGCTATTGCTTGCCGGCGTCGCGGCGGCGCTGATTCTGGCCTGGTTTGACTGGCGCGCGCGGCGACTTTCACCGGCGCTGGCGGAAGCACGCTTGCAAGCGTTGCAGGCGCGGATACGGCCGCATTTCCTGTTCAACTGCATCAACAGCGTGCTGTCGCTGGTGCGTTCCAACCCGGCGCGCGCGGAAACCGCGCTGGAAAACCTGGCTGATCTTTATCGCGGCCTGATGGCGGATAACCGGCAGCTATCGCCGCTCGGTCGCGAAATCGATCTGGCACGCGCCTATCTTGATCTGGAAAGTCTGCGTCTGGGTGAGAGGCTGCAAGTCGATTGGCGCATCGATAGCGGGGTCGAGGGGGCGTCGCGGCAACTCCAGATGCCTTCGCTGGTGCTGCAGCCTTTGCTCGAAAACGCGGTTTGTCATGGCATCGAACCGCATCCGGAAGGCGGCCGCATCGGTGTCGATATCTTCCAGCGGGATCAACAACTCAACATTGTCGTGCGTAACCCGCGTCATGACGATGCCCCGCCGCGTCCCGGCAATCGCATGGCGCTATCCAACATTCGCGAGCGCCTGGCGTTGCATTTCGACGCCGAAGCGCGACTTTCCGCGCATCAGGTCGGTGACGAATTCGTTGTCCAGATGGTCATTCCGATAAAGACCACATAAAGGAGATCAAGCGTGGTGAAACCCCTAAAGGTGATCCTGGCCGATGACGAAGCGCTGGCTCGGGCGCGTCTGGCCGATCTGTTGATCGATCTGGCCGAGGAATTCAGCGTCGAAATCGTGGCGCAGGCTGGAAATGGCGTGCTTGCGCTGGAACGCGCCGCCGATACGCCGGCCGACGTGATCCTGCTCGACATCCAGATGCCGGGCATGAATGGCCTTGAAGCAGCGCGCCATATCGCTGGTCTGCCGCATCCACCGGCGATCATTTTTGTCACTGCGTTCGATGAGCATGCGTTGCAGGCTTTCGAATTGCGCGCCGTCGATTACCTGTTGAAACCGGTGCGGCTGGCGCGTCTGCGCGAGGCGTTATCGCGCATCAAACCGCTGACGGCTGACGATGCCGCGGCGCTGGCGCCGCGTCGGACCCACTTCTCGTTGCTCGAACGTGGTCGCATCTGGCGGGTGCCGGTGGCGGAAGTGCTCTATTTGCGCGCCGAGTTGCGTTATGTCACCGCCCGCACGCGGGAACGCGAATATTTGCTGGATGAGTCGCTGGTCAGGCTGGAAGAGGAATTCGGCGACGATTTTTTGCGTATCCATCGCAATTGCCTGGTCGCCCGCGCTCATCTGGATGGATTTCAGCGGGTCGCCGATGACGGTGAAGGCCGCTGGCTGGCGTTGCTCAAGGATTGGTCGGAAAAACTGCCGGTATCTCGCCGACAAATGCATGTCGTGCGGGAGTTTGTCAAAGGCGCCTGAGTAGCGCTTCAAGCTTCAACCGAGATTATTTCGGCTCGGGCAGGCCGCGCGCCTTGGCCAGGCTCTTGTCGATCGCCTGATCGAGGTAATAACCGTAATAGTCAATGGTTCCAAGGCCAACCACCGGTTTGGTGAGCAGCTTGCCATCCGTGTCGAACAGCATCACGGTGGGTACCAGGCGAACGCCGTTGTCGCCGGCAAAACGGCGATGCGGTGTTTTGCCGCCATTAAAATTCTTCATCGGCTCATAACTCGACAATTCGACCTTGCGCATCACCAACTTGGCTTGATAGTCGGCATTGCGACTCATCGGGATGAGGAATTCATTCAGGACCGTCTCGCAATAGGAACACTTTTCGCTGGCAAACATCACCAGGACGATGCCATTCTTGTCTTTTGCCAGCGCCGCATCCTTCTGCAAGTCGCGTGCAACCGGCACGCCGATCTCGGCGAAAGCTTGGCCGAAACCGCATGCTACAATCACCAGCAGTAACGCAAATGCTTGTTTCATAGACTTTTTTCCTCGAATTAAGCAGCCCATTCTACTGAATGGCGTGGGCGCTCAAAATAGTTCAAACATGCCTGAAAAAATCATCATTGCGACCCGCGAAAGCCAACTCGCCCTCTGGCAAGCCGAGCACGTCAAAGCCCGTCTGCTTGCACTCAATCCCGGCTTGCAGGTGGAACTGCTTGGCATGACCACGCAGGGCGACCAGATCCTCGATTCTCCCCTCTCCCGCATCGGCGGCAAGGGTTTGTTTGTCAAGGAACTCGAAGTCGCAATGGAAGAAGGCCGCGCCGATCTCGCGGTGCATTCGATCAAGGATGTGCCGATGGATTTGCCGGCCGGATTCGAGCTGGCGGCCATTCTTGAACGCGAAGACCCGCGTGACGCCTTCGTTTCGAGTCAATACGCCAGCCTGGAGGCATTGCCGCCGAATGCTCGCGTCGGCACTTCCAGCCTGCGCCGGCAAGCCCAGATTCGCGCCCGTTTGCCGCATCTGAATGTCGATACCTTGCGCGGTAACGTCAACACCCGCCTGCGCAAGCTCGACGAAGGCCAGTATGCCGCCATCCTGCTCGCCGCCGCCGGCCTCAAGCGGCTCGGATTCGAATCCCGTATTCGCGCCACCCTGGCGCCGGAAGAAAGTCTGCCGGCCGTTGGCCAGGGCGCGATCGGCATCGAAATTCGCAGCGGCCGCCCCGATCTGGCCGCGTTGCTGGCGCCGCTGAACCATCCCGATACCGCCGCCTGCGTCCAGGCCGAGCGGGCAATGAGCCGCAAGTTGCATGGCGGTTGCCAGGCTCCGATCGGCGGTTACGCCGTGGTGCGCGATGGCCGTCTCTTCCTGCGTGCATTCGTCGCCGATCTGGAAGGCATCCGCTTCTTCCGCGCTACCGCCGAAGGTGCGCTGGATGCCCCCGAAGCGGTGGGGCATGCGGCTGCGGATGAACTGATCGCGCAAGGCGCCGACCATCTGATGGCGGAAATCATCCAGCGCACAAAATGACTGGGCTAGCCAAGCCGCTGGCGAATATCAGCGTTTTGGTGACCCGGCCGGTTGATCAGTCCGTGCGACTGACTCAGCGTTTGCATGACCTGGGCGCCGAGGTGATTGCGTTTCCTGCGCTGGCCATCGTCGGCCCGCAACGGCCCGAGATGCTGAACCAGCATCTGGCTGAAATCGAGCATTACGATTGGACGGTGTTCGTCAGCCCGACGGCGGTGCAATTCGGACTTGCCGCTTTGCGGCAGATCGCACCTGCTTCACTCGCCAAAATCAATGCCGCCGCAGTCGGTGCCGGCACCGCGAGTGCATTGCGCACGGCCGGATGCCGCAACGTCATCGTGCCGGAGTCCGGCGCCGATAGCGAAGATCTGCTGGCGTTGCCGGAGTTTGCCGATCTGACCGGGCGACGGGTGTTAATCCTGCGCGGCGAAGGCGGCCGCGAATTGATCGCCGACACCTTGCGCGCGCGCGGCGCGCAAGTCGATTACGCGGAATGCTATCGCCGCGTTTGTCCGGCAACCGACCCAGCGCCATTGGTCGCGGCGCTGGCGGCGCACCGGATTCAGGCGGTCACCGTGTTCAGCTCGGAAACGCTGGATAACCTGCTGCGGCTTTGCGATAGCGCCGCCCCTGCATTGCGTGCGTTGCCGTTGTTTGTGCCGCATCGCCGTATCGCCGAGCACGCGAAAGTGCTGCAATTCATTTTGCCGATCGCCACCGCGCCAGGAGAAAGCGGCGTCGTGGCCGGGCTTGTGGAATACTTTCACCATGACTGAAATCCTTGAACCCACGCGCCGCTCGCAGCCGCTTGTCGCCTGGCTGGCCCTGTTTCTGGCTGCCATGGCCATGCTGGCGTCGTTCGGCTTTGCCTGGCATTACCACGATCGCGAGCAGCAACTTGAACTGCAACTGGCGCGACGGATTGGCGAGTTCGACGCCGCCAGCCGCGAGGCCCGAACCGCCGCAAAAGCCGCCAACGAGGCGCTGGCGGACTTGCAGACCCGGCTGTTGGCCCTGGAAACCCGCGCCAACGATACCCAGAGCCAGCAATTGGCGCTCACCACGATGTACCAGGAATTGGCGCGCAGCCAGGATGAACGCATCGTGGCGGATATTGAGCAAACGCTGTTGCTGGCGCAGCAGCAACTGCAACTGGCCGGCAATGTGCGTGCCGCCTTGTTGGGTCTGGAAGCGGCGGACGTCCGTCTGGCGCAACTCGGCAAACCACAATTCGCCAGCTTGCGCGCCACCATGGCGCGGGATAGCGAGCGCTTGAAGCTGTTGCCGGCAGCCGATATCGAGGGCGCCAGCGCGCGCCTGGAAGTGTTGATCGAGAGCGTTGGCAGGTTGAAACCGGAATCGGAAACCGAACCCCGCGCGCAGCCGGACCGCTCGCCCGCAAACGCCATTCCGGCTCAGGCAAGCATGGATACATTGAAGAATTTTTCCCAGGAAGCCTGGCGCGAAATCAAGGATCTGATCCGCATTCGCCGTCTGGATCAGCCTGAGCTGCCGTTGCTGACGCCATCGCAAAACTATTTCCTGCGCCAGAACCTGAAGCTGCGCCTGCTGGCCGCGCGCGTCGCCCTGGTGCAGCGCGACGAAACCAGCTTCCGCGCCGACATCACCGCAGCGCGTGATTGGGTGAAACACTATTTCAATCGCCAGGATGAAGTCAGCAAATCCTTCATCAGCAGTCTGGACGAGCTGTTGCGCACGCCGGTGGCACTCAAGGACGCACAAATCTCAGCCAGCCTGCAAGCCATTCGTGGCGCACGCGGAGCGCACTGACGATGCGAGCCGCGCTCTGGATTCTGGTGCTGTTCGCGGCGGCGGTGGCGTTCACCCTGGCCGCGCGTCTTGATCAGGGCTACGTCATCATTGTTTACCCGCCGTGGCGGATGGAACTCTCCTTCATGCTGGCTTTGCTGTTGCTGGCCGGCCTGGTTGCCTTGGCTTATGTCGGATTGCGGTTGGCGAACGTGGCGCTCAATCTGTCAGGCGACGTGCGCGCCTGGCGCGAAAAGCGGCGCCAGACCAAAGCCGATAAAGCCTTGCTGGATGCGATGCGCGCCCATCTTGATGGCGACTTCAAGCGCGCCGCCGAACTGGCTGGAAAGGCCGGTGAAAGCACTTTGGCGCTGGATCTGGTCGAACGCCTGCGACAGCCGGTGAGTGTTGACTCAGTACCTGCTCCGGTGTTGACGAAAACCGAGACACAAACACCGACGCCGACTGCTTAGCCCGGCTTATTCCAGTCTCCCGGTTTTCCTGTTAACTGCCGCTCTGGTAATCGAACGAGTCGGAAAAGAAGGCGTCTTCCGGCAGGCCGCGCGCGACAAAATCGCGCCGTGCTGCGGCAATCATCGGCGGCGCGCCGCAGGCGTAAACCTCGTAACCGGAAAGATCGGCGTGATCGTCCAGCACGGCCTGATGCACAAAGCCGGTCCGACCCGACCAGTGATCTTCGGCGCGCGGTTCAGACAGTACCGGGACGAAGCGGAAGTTCTTCTGTTCCTGTTGCCATTGCTTGGGCAGGCTGGCCAGGTAAAGGTCCGGTTGCGTCTTGGCACCCCAGTAAAGGACGAATTCGCGCGCCACGGCATGGTGAAAAGCATGTTGCAGGATGCTTTTGATCGGCGCAAAACCGGTGCCGCCGGCCAGGAAGATTGCCGGCTTGGCGGCTGATTCTTCGCCGTCGCGGAGGAAGAAACTGCCGTAAGGTCCGGAGATGCGCATGATGTCTTTCGCCTTCATCGCGCCGAACACATGGTCGGTGAACTGGCCGCCCGGCACATGCCGGATGTGGAGTTCGAGCAGGCTGTCTTCTTCCGGTGAATTGGCCAGCGAAAAGCTGCGCCGCTTGCCGTCCTTGAGCAGGAAATCGAGATACTGGCCGGGCAGGAATTGCAGCCGTTCGTTGGAGGGCAGCTTGAGCCAGAGCGCCATCACGTCATCGGCCAGCTTTTCCATGCGTTCGATGCGGCAGGGCAGCGTCTTGATCGGAATATCCTTCGCCGCGCCGACTTCCTTCACCTCGATGGTCAGATCGCTGGTTGCCTTGGCGCAGCAGAACAAGGCCAGGCCCTTCAGCTTGTCTTCATGCGTCAACGCGCTGTCCTGATGCGTGCCGTAGTCAACCGAACCCGCCAGCACTTTGCCTTTGCAGGCGCCGCAGGCACCATTGCGACAGCCATAAGGCAGCGAAAACCCGGCATTCAGTGCGGCACCGAGCAGGGTTTCGTTGGGCTTGACGGTAAACTGGTGGCCGCTGGGTTGTATGGTGACCTGGTACGTCATGAATCATTCCTCTCGATGAAACTGAAATGCGAATACTGATTGTGGGTTGCGGTGATGTGGGTCTGCGCGTAGCGCGGCTTTTGCGCGGACGCGGCCGGATTTACGGTTTGAGCCACTCGCCGCAACGTTACGCCCAACTGCGCGCCGCCGGTGTCATCCCGATTCCCGGCGATCTGGACGACCGCAAAAGCTTGACTCGCCTGGCTGGGTTGGCCGACATCGTGCTGCATTTTGCGCCGCCACCGGGCGAGGGCGAAAGTGACCCGCGTACCCGCCGTTTGCTGGCCATGCTGTCGCGGCGTGCGAGTCTAGCACGCAGTCAGCCAGGCAAAATCCCCGGCCAGAACAGGGAAAAAGCCCTGATTTACATCAGCACCAGCGGGGTTTACGGCGACTGCGCCGGCGCCGTGGTGGCGGAAACGCACCCGGCGCGGCCGAACAATACGCGCGCCAAACGCCGCGCTGATGCGGAAGCGCAATTGCGTCGCTGGGGACGCCGCCCCAATCAACGCCTGGGCATCCTGCGCGCACCCGGCATCTATGCGCAGGATCGGATGCCGGCCGATCGGGTGCGCAAAAGCCTGCCGGCGATCGTGACGGAAGACGATGTGCATACCAACCATATCCATGCCGAAGACCTTGCCCGGCTGTCGCTGGCGGTGCTGTTCCAGGGGCGGGCGAACCGGCTTTACAACGCGGTCGATGACAGCGGTCTGAAAATGGGCGACTGGTTCGATGTCGTCGCCGATCATCTCGGCCTGCCGCGCCCGCCGCGCTTGCCAAGGGCAGAGGTCATTGCCGCAGTGACGCCCGCGATGCGGACGTTTCTCACCGAATCGCGTCGGCTGGATAACCGGCGCGCCAAAGCGGAACTGCGTTTCCGGTTCAAATATCCGACGGTGCGCCAGGGTTTGCTGCCCTGAAGCGCGGGTTTGAAGGGTTTGGGTTGGTTTCTTAAGGCAAATCATTTGAATATTTCGCTAAAGTTGTTCCGACTTGCTTCCGTTAATGCCACGGTCTTTGCTGGATTGTTGATCCAGCTGACACCCACTTAACGAGGAGATGAAAAATGATCGGCACACTTTCGAAAAAATATTTCAGCCTGACCGCACCTTTGCTTCTGGCTGCCTTTACCTTGCAGGCATCGCCCGCGCTTGCCGAGTTGCCTGCCGATATGGCGGCCAAGGTAGAAACCTACAAAAAGAAACTTGTCACCTGGGCGGCTGATCCAGTCATTGTCAAGGCAGTGAAAGAAGCCAATGCAAAAGGTGGTTTGATTCCCGGCATGACCAACGGCAAGTGGGATGAGCTGGCGGAAAACGATCCCCAGGTCACTGCCACGTTGGTCACCCCGGCCAGCAAGTTGGTCAAACAATGGGAAGCCGACAAAGGCATCAACAAACTCTTTGTGCGAGACGCCAAGGGAAACATGGTCGCGGGTAGCGGCAAATCGCTGGTTTACAACGCGGCAGCGCGTCCGCCGGTGAAGGAAGCGATGAAGGGCAAGCCCTGGAACGCCAATGAAATCAAACCTGATCCCACCACCCAGATCAAAAGCGTGCATGTCTCGGCGCCAATTCTTGATGGCGGCAGTGTGATTGGTGCAATCCATACCGCGGTCACCGCAGAATAATAATTTCACGCCGCGCTCAGCGCGGCGTGAACCATGCGATTAATCAAGGGGGCTGTATGGTTAGTCTTACCCGAATGCGCGTCGGAACGCGTCTGATGCTGGGCTTTGGCATCGTCCTGGTGTTCATGTTGATCATGCTGGTGATCAGCCTGAGTCGGATGGCCATGATTCAGTCCAATCTGGAAGAAATCGTGCAGCGCAACTATGCCCAGATTACGTTGCTCAACAAGATGCGGGATGCGGTGCGTTTTCGCGGCATCGCCTTGCGCGACATGGTGTTGCAGGACGAATTTGGCTTCAAACGCAACGAGTCGAAGCAAATTCGTGAAGCGCGCAAGGTCTATGAGACTGCAGAAGCGGCATTGACCAAGCTGGTTGTGGATAGTGAGGACAAGGCAATGCTGGCGGACATTCGCGATGCCGAAACCAGAACACTGGAACCGATTACCAAAGCCATTGATGCTGCTCTTTCGGAAGACAACGCGACGGCGCAGGCGGTCATTCGTGATGAATTGCGCCAATCTCAGAGAGAATTGATTGCCAAGCTGGAAGTGATGCTTGCCAAGCTGGAAAAGCACAGCCTGGAAATGTCGGAACAGGCCAAGAAGGGCTACGCGTCGGCGCAGATCATGATGCTGGTTTTAGGCGCCTTGGCACTGGCTGTCGGCATCCTGGTTGCCCTGTTCATAACCCGCAGTATCACGCGCCGACTGGATACCGCGTTGCATTTGGCGCAGCGTATTTCGAATGGTGATTTGAGCGGTCAGGTCAATGACACCGGGGCCGATGAAGTGGCGCAACTGTTGCAGTCGCTCGACAAGATGAATCAGTCTCTGGCTGGCATTATCGGGCAGGTATCGCAAACGGCTCACCATGTCACCGAGTCTTGTGCGGACCAGGTCAAGACCATCCAGGACGTGGCGCGCCTCACATACAACCAGACCGAACAGGTGATGCAGGTCAGCGCGGCGATGGAACAGATGGGGGTTTCCATCGCTGAGGTGGCAGCCGATGCCAAATCCGTCGCCATCGCCGCGAACCAGGCGCGCGACGTTGCCGAAGCCGGGAATCAGAATATGCAGGCCAGCGTGACCGCGACGGAACGGATCGTCGTCAGCGTGGCGGATTCGAGTTCAGCCATCGCCGAGTTGAGCCAGCAGATCGAACGCATCTCGCAGGTCACCCAGGTGATCCGTGACATCGCCGATCAGACCAATCTGCTTGCCCTCAATGCGGCGATCGAAGCGGCACGGGCGGGCGAGCAAGGGCGCGGATTTGCTGTCGTTGCGGATGAAGTGCGCAAACTGGCCGAGCGTACCGCTTCCAGCACGCTATCGATTACCGAAACGGTGACCAGCGTCAGCAACAAGACCTCGCAGGTTGTTGCCGCAATGGCCAAGGTCAGCGCCGATGTCAATGACAATGCCCAGGTTAGCCAGACCACGCGCCAGTTGCTGGGCGAGATTGTCATCGCCGCAAGCGAGGTCAACCGCCTGATCCAGCATATTGCCGATGCCACCCGCGAGCAGACCGATACCAGCCAGAGCACGGCGGTGGCGATGGAGAGGATCAGTCAGATCAGCGAAAGCAATAATGCCCGTATGAGCGACATTGGAACCGCCGCCAGCAATCTGAATGGCATCTCGAATGATTTGCAGACCATGGTCGATCGCTTCCGGCTAACCTGAAATCGGCTGCTCAAACAGGCAACAGATGATGTAACGGAGCCGCGAAATGCAGCTCCGTTTACGTTCAGGCTTTTTGCTCGCCCGCGCGGCGGAATAACGCCAGTGTGATGGCTCGCGCCTGGGCATGGTCGACGATAGGCGGCGGGTAGTAGACCATGCCCGCAGCATACTTCCAGGGGGCGTGAATGAACTTGTCGGGCACAGCCGCCAGTTCCGGCAGATAACGGCGAATGAACTTGCCTTCCGGGTCGAAGTTTTCCGACTGCGTGATCGGGTTGAAGATGCGGAACCAGGGTTGCGCGTCGGTGCCGACGCCGGCGCTCCATTGCCAGCCGCCGATATTCGCGGCCAGGTCGTAATCGATCAGTTTCTCGGCAAAGTAGCGCTCGCCCCAGCGCCAATCGACGTGCAGATCCTTGACCAGAAATGAAGCCGTGATCATGCGCAGGCGGTTGTGCATGTAGCCGGTCTGGTTGAGTTGCCGCATGGCTGCATCAACGATCGGATAACCGGTGCGGGCGGCACACCAGGCCTCGAAATGGCCGGCCGGATTCGGCCAAGCTAGCGCATCGAATTTGCTCTGGAAGGCGTGCGTGACGGTGTGCGGGTAACGCGCCAGCAGCATCTGGTAGAAGTCGCGCCAGATCAGTTCGGAGAGCCAGGTTTCTGCGCCGGCGCCGCCATGCAGATAGGCGAAACGGGCCAGTTCACGGATCGAAATGGTGCCGAAGCGAAGATGCACCGAGAGGTAGGACGGGCCTTTGACGGCGGGGAAATTGCGCGTGTCCTTGTACTGCGCAATGCGCTGCTGAAAGTCGGCAAACAGGTCTTCGGCGCCGGCTGTGCCGGGAGTGATCCTGAGTTGCGCGAGGTTGCTCGGTAGCAAGCCGAGATCGGCCAATGTAGGCATCGAGACGGCTTCGGCGATGGTATCGGCGGCAGGCGCCAGCCGATCCAGATAAGGCGTGACTGGATACGCCGCCAGGTAGAAATCGTTCAGCTTGCCCAGCCAGGCCCGCTTGTAAGGTGTGAAGACGTGATACGGCTTGCCTGCGGCGGTGAGGACTTCGTCCAGCTCGAAAATGACCTGGTCCTTAACCAGATTCAACGCCCGTCCGGCAGCGCGCAACGCTGCTTCCACCAACGCATCCCGACTGATCGCAAAAGGTTCGTAGTCGCGTCCGGCATAGACGGCTTCGGCGCCGATTCGGGCGGCGAATTGCGGGATCAGGCTGCGCGCGCTGCCATGCAGAACATGCAGCGTGCCGCCGTGTGCTTCCAGTTCCGCTTTCAACGCGGCGACGCTGTGCCAGATGAATTCGACGCGTCGATCGGCCGGGTTTGTCTTCGATAGCGGCAAGGCCGCGAGGATGTCGGTATCGAAGACAAACACGGCATGAACGCGACGGGCGGCTTTCAGTGCGGCATACAACGCGGCGTTGTCATTGACGCGCAAATCACGTCTGAACCAGATGAGTGCGGTATCCATGTCGGACATATTGGGGGCTGCCCGCCGGCGTTACAATCTCCCCAATCTCACCGAGCGCCCATCATGGATAACGCTAACTTCACCGACCATTTTCTGATTGCCATGCCCCGCATGCTGGACCCGAATTTTTCCGGCACGTTGACCTATATCTGCGACCACGGTGAACAGGGCGCCCTTGGCGTGGTGATCAACAAGCCGATTGAACTGAATCTGGAAGCGCTGTTCAGCCAGATCGGACTCGATCTGGCGGATACGCATCTGCGCGGCGAGCCGGTGTATTACGGCGGCCCGGTGCAGGTGGAACGCGGCTTTGTGCTGCATCGGCCGGTCGGCAAATGGGGTTCGACGCTGTCGGTCAACGACCGCGTTGGCCTGACCACGTCGAAGGACATCCTGGAAGCCACCGCGCGTCAGGAAGGCCCGGCGGAAATCTTGGTCACCCTCGGCTACGCCGGCTGGGGACCGGGGCAACTGGAAGATGAGATCAAGCAAAACGCCTGGCTCACCGTGGCGGCCGACCCGGAAGTGATCTTCAGCTTGCCGGCGCAAGACCGCATTCCGGCGGCGATGAAGCTGCTCGGCATTGATATGGCGATGTTGTCGGAAGAAGCGGGGCACGCTTAACTTTTATGCGGCGCGGCAGCGTACTGGCCTTCGATTTCGGCTTGAAGCGCATCGGCGTTGCCGTCGGTGATTGGGAAAATCGCATGGCGCATCCGCTGGAAACCATCAGTGGCGATGGCAACGACGCGCGATTTAGCCGTATCGGCGCGCTGATTCAGGAATGGCGACCGACTCAATTTGTGTGCGGTTTGCCGTTCTCGATGGATGGCACGGAGCACGACCTGACCCGTCGCGCGCGCCGCTTTGCCAATCAACTCAACGGCCGCTTCGGCTTGTTGGTGACGTTGGTAGACGAGCGACTGACCTCGTTCGATGCCGATCTTCGGCTGCGTGAAGCCGGCGTC